>NZ_JCAOER010000030.1:0-259 GCF_059579415.1 Fructobacillus sp. ChS1-6f1-1-27
ACGCATTTCACTGCTACACGCGGAATTCCACCTCCCTCTGACACACTCTAGCTCGGTAGTTAAAAATGCAGTTCCAAAGTTAAGCTCTGGGATTTCACATCTTTCTTTCCGAACCGCCTGCGCACGCTTTACGCCCAGTAATTCCGATTAACGCTTGCACCCTACGTATTACCGCGGCTGCTGGCACGTAGTTAGCAGGTGCTTATTCTTCAGGTACCGTCATCAGTTCCAGGTATTATCCGAAACCTTTTCTTCCCTG
>NZ_JCAOER010000004.1:0-126035 GCF_059579415.1 Fructobacillus sp. ChS1-6f1-1-27
CTGTGTTGATAACGCAGAGGTCCCAGGTTCGAGTCCTGGATGGCCCATGACAAGAAGAGGACTTCCTCTTCTTTTTTTGTGCGATAATATTGGTATGACAAGTTCTGATAATCAAAATTTAAAGCCCTTTGACCTCGATGATTTAACAAAAGACCAGGCTACTGTCTTTACTGAGCTGGAGCAATCCGTCGTAAAAGCGCTAAACCAAGTCGATGGAAAGTATATTGGCGTGGTTGAAGGTGCAGCGGGCACTGGGAAAAGTGTTTTACTAACCAAGCTTTTTAAAGAGATTAAGGCAGACTATAAAGACTCGAATAGTCCTTATTTTAATTTGAAAACAGCTTTTACTGTTAACCACCCTGAACTTTTGAAGGTTTATCAGGAGATGAGTGACCAGTATTCCTTCATTCATAAAAAAGACTACCTCAGGCCAACTTCTTTAATTAACCGAGCACGGCAAAATGATGAAAAATATGACTTGGTTATTGTTGATGAGGGGCACTTGCTCTTAAGTAAGAAGGAGCCATATATTAAATTCAACCAGAATAACCAGCTTGAAGAGATTATCAAATTAGCGAAGGTCGTGATAGTGGTCTTTGACTTTCAGCAGGTTATTCAAAGTAAGATGTTTTGGTCAAACGACTTACTGAATTCATTAATTGAACCTTATTCCCATCAAGTTTTTAACCTGGACTTTCAGTACCGGATGACGGCTAATCAATCGGTTTTGGATTGGGTAGAGAATTTTTCTAAGGGGGTGTTAAAGCCTTTACCAGCTTACCCAGAAAACTACGATTTACGAATTTTTGATTTGGCAATTGACCTTTTTGATGAAATTAAAAAACGTAACCAAGAAAGCGGTATGGCCCGAGTGGTGGCAACGACGGGCTTTCAACGGCGACCAGATGGGGCCCACCATGTTGTCTTGGATGGCTTTGATTTGCCATGGGATGAATTGGATAGTCAAGTTAAAACTTGGCCGAATCGGCCGGAGTCAATCAACCAGGTTGGTTCAATTTACACTGTCCAAGGTTTCGACCTGAACTATGTCGGTTTACTTTTGAGCCCGGCCTTTGAATATGATGAGGCTAAAGACCGAATTAGAATTAACCCAGACAAAGTAACTCACCGGGAAATTTACAAAAAGAGTCCACATCTAAATAATCAAGAAGCAATTAACCAGGCCAAGACTGATTTTATGATGAATGCCTTAAATATTTTGGCCAAACGAGGCCGTCATGGTCTGTACATTAAGGCCGCTGATTTAGCTTTTAATCAGCGGTTATTAGAATTACAGCAATAAAAAAAAAGTCCGAGGCTAATCGGACTAGGAGAATCAATCAAAGGACCATTCGTCAAAGTTTTGAACGGTATGGCTTGGTTGGTTCTTTTCTTTTGCAATTAATTCGGGCGTTGAAACGCCGGTGTATACAAGCAACGTTGATAGGCCATTTTGAATACCAGCTAAAATATCAGTGTTGTAGTTGTCACCAACCATAATTGGGTTTTCGGGGTTGCCAAGCTTAGCTAAAGCGCCTTCCATGATTGGTGCTTCCGGTTTAGCAATAATAGTGGGTGTTACGCCTGTAGCGGTAGTCAGTGCAGCTACTAAAGAGCCGGCTCCGGGGAGCATACCGTTTTCACTTGGTAAGTTGGTATCAGCATTAGTGGCAATGAACTTGGCCCCGCGTTGAATAGCAAAGGTGGCTTCTTGAAGTTTCTCATAGGTAAAGTGCCGGTCTAAGCCCATCACGACAACATCGGCTTGGTCGCCAGCGACTAAGTCAATCTCATTTGCTAGCAAAGCATCTTTTAACCCGGCTTCGCCAATTAAGTAGACCTTTTGCTTTCCTTCTCCACCGTCGAGATTTTTGACGTAATCAGCCGTGGCCATGGCCGAAGTATAAACCTGGTCAATAGTTGTGGGAATCTGATGGTTTTTCGTTAAGTTATCCGCAACGTCGACCGCTTTTTTAGTTGAATTGTTGGTGACAAATAAATAAGGAATTTTTGCCTGGTTTAGCCGCTCAATAAAGCGCTTGGCAGCGGGAATTTGGTTAGCACCATGGTAAATGGTTCCGTCTAAGTCGATTAAGTAAGCATCATATTTGGGCATTTTGGTTATCCTTTTATATCTCTTAGTTCCTTTATTGTCCCGTATTTTGCTTGAATTAGCAAGAAACCGACATATGTCTGATTATTTTCAGATGAAACAAAAATTTCAGTGAAAAGCCCAGTAATAAAGGGTATAATGGCAGTACTATGGAAAAAGTGTTGCACAATTTGCCAGGTAAAATGAAGTTCTGGTTCCACCAAAGTTTAAAGGCTGTTCAGACCCGCCGTGGTTTTTATGGTTGGGCTGTTTTTTTGTTTACGGTTAAAACCATTATTGCCTATGGCGTCGACTTTCACTGGATGCACGCTGGGTCGCCCTTTGAATTTTTGTTGATGCTGGTAAACCCAATTGGTTTTACCATGCTGCTTTTTGCGATTCCGTTGCTTTTCAAGAGTCGACAGCTTTTTTATGGTGGCATAATTGTTATTGATAGCTTATTAACGACTTTGCTGTACTTGAACATCGTTTACTTCCGTGAATTTAGTGACTTCATGAGTGTCAACGTGATGCTGACCTACTCATCGGTTAACCAAGGAAGTAAGGCTTCCGGGGCGATTTCATTTGGCTATCACGATTTCATCTTTTGGCTTGATATTGTGATTCTGATTTTTCTTTTGATTTTTAGAAAGATCAAGCAAGATAAGAATGCGATGAAGCGGACCAAGGCCTTAATTCTAATGGCCTTTAGCTTTTTCTTTATCATGGCAAATTTGACTTTGGCAGATATCGACCGGCCCCAATTGCTGACCCGGCAGTTTGACCGGGAGTACTTGGTTAAGTACTTAGGCTTAGGGCCCTTTACCATTTTGGATGCCTATAATACGTATAATACGAGCCAGGTCCGTAAGAGTGCCAAGCCAGAAGAAGTCAATGCGATTAAAAAGTATGTGCAAGAGCACTACGCCGGCATGAATCCAACCTATGCTGGTCAGGCGGACGGAAAAAATGTGATTGTTATTCACTTGGAGTCCTTCCAGCAGTTTGTAATTGATAAAAAGATTAACGGTCAAGAGATCACGCCGTTCTTGAACTCTTTGTACCACAGCAAGGATTCGCTTTCATTTGATAACTTCTTTAATGAGGTTGGTCAGGGAAAGACTTCCGATGCTGAAAATATGCTAGAGACCTCAACCTTTGGTTTGCCACAGGGGTCTTTGTTCTCAAAGCTTGGTTCTGACCAAACTTTCCAGGCTATGCCAGCGATTTTAAGTGAACGAGCTGGTTATACCTCAGCGGTCTTCCACGGAAATAATGGCTCATTTTGGAACCGGACTAATGTTTATAAGAATATGGGTTACCAGTACTGGTTCTCAGGCGAGTACTTTAATGTGACGGGTAAACGGTCGACTGCCTGGGGTCTAAAGGATAAACTTTTGTTTAAGGATTCCATCCAATACCTTGAACAGTTGCAAGAGCCGTTTTACGTGAAGTACCTAACGGTTACCAACCACATCCCGTATGAATTAGATAAAGAAGACCAGGATCCAAACTTCCAGACCACTGATTCTGGTTCAAAGTATGTTGATAACTACTTTATTACCAACCACTATTTGGACCAGGCTATCAAGGAATTCTTTACTTATTTGAAGAAATCTGGCTTGTACAATAATACGATGGTGGTCTTGTACGGTGACCACTATGGCTTGAATAACTCAGATAATAAGTACTTGGCCCCAATCTTAGGAAAGTCTGCTAGCCAGTGGACGGACTTGGATAACGAAAACTTGCAACGAACGCCGCTGATTATCCATATGCCTGGATTAAAGGGTGGGGGCATCAAGCATACCTATGGTGGAGAAATTGATGTGATGCCAACGATTGAGCACCTTCTTGGCATTTCAAGTAAGCAATATATCCAGTTCGGTCAAGACTTGCTATCGAAAAACCGCAGCCAATTGGTTGTGATGCGCAACAAGGACTGGATTACCCCTAAGTATGCCTCAATTTCAGGGACAGTTTGGAATACTCAGACTGGTCAGGCCATCAAAAATCCGACTGAATCTCAACAGAAACTCTTTGACAAGTACCAGGCTGAAGCCAATGAAAAGTTGGCCATGTCTGATTCTTTGAACCAAAAGAACTTACTCCGGTTCTACCACCCTGATAGTTTTCGGGCAGTTGACGCCGCTTCTTATGACTATTCGAAGAACGCGGCCTTGGCCCGGTTAAAGAAGGGTGAGCGGAAGGCTAACAGCACAGCTTTGATTACGAAGAATGGTGGTCAGTCAACGGTTAGCGAATACGTTACTAACGCACCAGAAGATAATAGTAAGACGACTTCAACTACACGGATTATGCCGCGTGGACAAGACGATTCGTCTGGTGATGATTAAAAAAGATTAAGTCAGGAAATTTTCCTGGCTTTTTCTATAGGAAAATAGATGTACCAAAAAGAAATCACAATTGAACCCGGATTTTCCGGGTTAACAGTTAAAGAATACCTGACTGCCATTTATTTGCCAAAGCACTTGCGAGGGTACCTTCGCCAAGAACGGTTAATTAAAGTCAATGGCCAGCAGGTATCGGTTGCAACTGTTTTAAACCAAGGGGACTTTTTGACTTTGTCGTTTGCTGACCAAGCCTTTGGACCAGGCCAGGGCCCTTATCCAGCCAATAATAATCAAACTGTCAGTGTGGTCTATGAAGATGAGGACTTAGTAGTTGTCGACAAACCAGCCGGAATGAAAATGCACCCGCACTCGCCGACAGAAACGGATACAGTTTTAAATTATTTGGCTGCTTATTTGAGAGAAAGTCAGTCAATTTCAGCAGGACAACCTGCCAAACCTTATATGGTCCATCGCTTGGACAGGGGGACGTCTGGCTTGGTGATTATCGCAAAAAATCCAGTGGTGGTCCCGATTTTAAACCGGTTAATCAAAGAAAAAATTATCAAACGTGAATATACTGCTTTAGTTACTGGGAAGTTTGAAAACCAACAGAACCAGTTTAACCAACAAATTGGAGCTCATCCACAAGACAAACGGTTACGCTGGGTTGACCCAGAGGGCCAGTCTGCTAAGACCCTTTACCAAGTCGTAGACTACCAATCAAAATCCGATACTACTCGGGTGTTGTTACAACTTTTCACGGGGAGGATGCACCAACTTCGGGTTCACTTAGCAGCTAGCGGCCATCCGATTGTTGGTGACGAGTGGTATTTCGGTCGTCCAGCGGACCGATTGGCCTTGCATTCAACCAAGTTAAGGTTAATCGTGCCCTTTACCAAGAAGGAAGTAAATTTAAATTATTTAGTACCATTTTAAAGATAATTCAAAAAAGATGAACAATTTTCTATGTCGACTGGAAAATAACCACAAAAAGATAACAAATACGATAAGAAAGTCGATAAAAAGTCTAAATTGCATCAAAATTTTAATGAAGGAGATAGTAAAAAGATATACTTTGCTAACCGAACGTGTCATAATAATGGTGCATTTGTTAACAATAATTATAATAGTATCGGTTGAAAGGCTTTTTTGGTGATGAGATTTAGAAGACCCGAATATTTTAACAGTCGGGAAATTAGCTGGTTGGATTTTAATTTTCGGATTTTGGATGAAGCGCTTAATAAGGCGAATCCACTGTTAGAACGGTTACGTTTTTTGGGTATCACGCAAAGTAACATTGATGAGTTTTTCAATGTTCGAGTTGGTTCACTGCATAATAAGATTCAAAATGGTGAACACGCAGATAGTGCTGGTCGTCTACCGGCCCAACAGCTAGCTGTAGTGTTGAACCGTGTTGGTTATTTTTTTGACCAGCGCGGGCATGTCTATCGTCGTCACATTATGCCTCATCTGCGTCGGCAAAAAATTAATCTCAAAAAATGGCGGCAACTCAGTCTTAGTCAAAAAAGGACTTTGGATAAGGTTTTTGAAAAGGATATTTTCCCAATTATTACGCCGATTATTGTTGATTCAGCCAAGCCACTTCCATTTCTTAAAAATGGTACTTTAAACCTTGCTGTTCAGCTGAAAGCTGACAAGCGTGGGGGTCAACAGACCTTTGCTATTATTCCTATTCCGACTAGTTTGTCACGGGTGATGCAACTTGAGAAAGGTAAGAATGACTTTACCTTACTAGAAGATGTCTTGCTGCACCATTTGAACCACTGGTTTTCAAAGCGGAATGTCGAGGCGACAGCTGTCTTTAAACTAGCACGGAACCGAGATGTTGATGTCAATGAAAACACCGATGATATTAAAGCAGCTGTAAAAGAAACCTTAAGAAAGCGGGATGTAGGGGCCGTTTTAGGGATTGAAATCTCTGCTCGTGCAGGCAAAGCAATGATTGCTTGGTTGAGTGAATCGTACCATGTGACGACGGATTCAATTTTTTCAACAACTGCTCCAGTTGATTTAACTTTCGTTAACAAGCTTATCAAGCAAGTAGAGGGTCGCAAAAACTTATTGTTTAAACCCTTTAAGGCATATGACCCAGCCGTTTTGCAAGAGGGATCAATTTATGATTTGATTTTGCAAAATGATATACTAGTACAGCACCCCTATGACTCGTTTAACCCTGTAATTCGCTTTGTTCAGGAAGCTGCGACTGACCCGCAAGTCTTATCGATTAAGATGACCTTATACCGGGTATCGAAAAATTCACCGATTATTAAGGCCTTAAGCCAGGCTGCTCAAAATGGTAAGTCCGTGACGGTGATGATTGAATTAAAAGCCCGCGGCGATGAAGCCAATAACTTGCATTGGGTAAAGGTCTTGGAAACAGCAGGATGTCGGGTTGTTTATGGCATTAAGGACCTGAAGGTCCACTCTAAATTGGCTTTAGTTGACCGTCGAGAGGGTGTCGGTGTTAAGCGTTATGTTCACCTGGCGACGGGAAATTATAATGATAAGACAGCACGTTTATACACGGACATGGGCTTGTTCACAGCGAACCCGGCCATTGGAAATGATGCTGCTAAGATTTTTGATATGTTCACAGGCCCATTAAGAATGCCAAAGTTGAACAAATTGGTGGTTTCACCAAACAACATCCGAGACTTTTTGCTTCATAAAATGGACCAGGAAATTGCGAATGCTAAAAGCGGTAAGCCTGCCGGCATCTTTTTGAAAATGAATTCTTTGTCGGATAACCATGTGATTGAAAAGATTTATGAAGCTAGTCAGGCTGGTGTTCAAGTGCATATTTTGGTCCGAGGAATTTGTGATTTACGGGTTGGCGTTCCTGGTATTAGTGATAACGTCACAGTTCACTCAGTTGTCGGTCGCTTACTGGCTCACAGCCGAATTTATATCTTTGCCAATGGTGGCGGTCAGCCTGATGTTTATATGTCTAGCGCTGATTTGATGGACCGGAACTTGAGTCGCCGGGTTGAAATTCTTTTCCCAGTGGAAGATTCAGCACTAAACGAATCAGTACGGCAAATTATGCACCTGCTTTGGCGTGATAACGTGCAAACTCGGTACCTGGACAATACGGATACTTGGAAGCATATTAAACACCGAGGGGTGAAAGGGTTTAATGCCCAACAATACCTGATTGACCATAACAAAGAAATTACTGATCGGCGGTTAGCCGCCTCGGGTTTTTTAGTACCGGCCCGGTCACGGGAAAAGGTGGCACCGTTATTTAAGGAAAGTCTTTGAGTAGCATCTAGTTAGTCACAATTAAGTAAGTATCAATTGGCGCCTCGTTGCTTCGAGCTTTTCAGCACCGACCCTGCCATAGGAGAGAGCTATACTCATTGAGTACGGGAGGTTTTACTATGGAAAATTTTGTCATTATTGATTTGGGATCGAATTCTGCTCGTTTGGAAGTCAACCAAATTAACGATGATGGTTCTTACGAACCAATCATGGATGGGAAGGAGCCAGTTCGCTTGTCCGAAAATATGGCGCCTGATAATATTTTAAAACGCCCAGCAATTGACCGAACAATTGCTGCGTTGAAAAGTTTTAAAGAACGTTTTCAGGACTTGCCAAATTTGCGTGTGCGTGCGATTGCGACTGCGGCTACCCGAAATGCTGTTAATCAAGCCGAGTTCTTACAAGAGGTCCGAGAAGAAACCGGAATTGATTTGCAGGTGATTTCAGGAACTCAGGAAGCTCATTACGATTACTTGGGCGTGATTAATTCGCTACAAATCGTTAATGGTATTATCATGGATACTGGTGGCGGTAGTATTGAAATAGTTTTGGTGCAAAATAAAGAGCAGGTTAATTCGATTAGTATTCCCTTTGGTGCTGTGACGCTTTCGGAAACTTTCCTGGATGAAGACGAACCAAGTGCCAGTGAGTTGTTCCAGCTCTTTGATTATTTGCATACGACTTATAATGATATCTGGTGGCTAGAACGTGGTATGAACCTACCGATTATTGCATTGGGTGGGTCAAACCGGACCTTAGGACGGATCAAGCGCCGTAACAGTTCTGACCGCAGGACCTGGGAAGATATCCATGGTTTCCATATGTCAGCTGAGGAAGTCAAAAGCATCTTCGTTAATATTTTAAATACTAGTCTGGAAGGTCGCCGTGAAATTCCTGGTTTGGCCAAAGAACGAGCTGATATCATTGTTGGTGGTTTATCACCAGCAATGACGCTTTTACGCCGGTTAAATTCAGACCGGGTTATTTTTTCAAAGCGGGGCGTTCGCTTTGGTATTTTGCATGAACGGATTTTTGAAATTCGTGATGAAAACGATAAGACTCTGGGTAAAGATAAAAAGTCTAAGAAAAAAGAGAAGTAAAAAAAGCAGCCATCAGTTGATGGCTGCTTTTAATTTGTTCGCTATTAGTTTTTCTTAGAGAAGTACTTAACTGTCCAACCAGCCAAGGCCCCTGCAAGGATTTCAACGATTAAGAAATACCAGAGGTGGATCGTGTTACCAAAACCAGAGCAGATGGCTGGGGCCAAAACCCGGGCAGGGTTCACCAAACCACCGGTGATTGGGTAAGTTACAAAGGTAATTACAGTGAAAGTAGCACCGGTAATTACAGCACTTTGCTTGGCATACTTCTTCAAGGCTAAGATAGTAAAGAAGGCCAAAACGTAGGTGAAGAAAAGCTCGATCAACAAAGCGGCGCCAAAGGCGATTGATGAGGCCGATGGTTCCACGGAAGCAAAGAGCTGGCTGGCTTTGACAGTCGTGCTCGTTGCTGTTGAGGTTGAAGTTGAGGTTGCTTGGTTGTTGATGACTGGCAACAAGGTAATGGCAGCGATACCCAAACCAACAACAGCGCCAACTAGTTGCGCAAGGACGTAATAGCCAAAGTCCTTCCAAGAAATATCCTTATCGATGGCTGCTGCCAATGAAACGGCCGGGTTAAAGTGACCGCCATGGGCAAATGAACCAAAGACCATCATCAAGATGGCAAGTGACAAACCAAAGATAGCGCTGGCGTCGAAAAGACGACCAGTTTGGAAGGTAGTGACGTACAACATTGCTGTTGTGGTAAAAATTACCAACAGCATCGTTCCTAAGAATTCTGCAAAGTACTTGCGCATAAAAAAAGCTCCTTTTATTTCTGCTAAAAACCATTATACAGTTTCAGCTTAAAAGGTGCTTTAAAAATAAGATTTTTAATTGTTTTTCGTCAAATTACTTATGCAAAGTCATGGCGTTTCCGGCCACGATAACTGTTGAAAGGGACATGACAATCGCACCAACCATTGGGTTTAACATGATGCCGATAAAGGCGAAGAGTCCAGCAGCGGTTGGGATAGCGAGGATGTTGTAACCAGCACCCCACCAGAGGTTTTGTAATTCCTTACTGTTGGCGTTGTGCGCCAAGTTAATCAAGTCAATAATCTTAGGTAATGACTTTGAAATCAAAACGGCATCGGCAGAGGCTTGCGCAACGTCGGTTCCAGCGCCAATTGCAACTGATAAGTCTGCTTGAGCTAAGGCAGGGGAATCGTTGATACCATCACCAATCATCATGGTCTTACCTTTCTTTTGGTATTCCTTGACCAAGTCAATCTTGTCTTGTGGTGAAACTTCAGCCTGAACGACTTCGATACCAAGTTCTTCAGCGACCTTGTTAGCCGTCTTTTTGGCATCACCGGTTACCAAAACAGGGGTGATGTGGTGAACCTTCAATTGTGAAACGAAGTCCTTGGCAGAGTCCTTGATGGTGTCACCAAGTGAAACAGCCGCCAAGACCCCTTTGCCATCAGTCAAATATGAAACGGAACCATCCGCATCAAGTGGGGTAAAGTTAATTTTTTGCTCAGTCAAGTAGCGGGCAGAAACTACGAAGTACTTCTGGCCATCGACTTGCCCTGACAAACCAGACCCGGCGATGTTTTGAACGTCGCTTGCCTGTTTCTCGGCTAAGCCTTTGTTCTTGGCTTCTTCAACAATTGCCTTAGCCAAAGGGTGGGAAGACTGTGATTCAAGGGCGGCCATAATCGCTAACCCATCATTTTCTTCGACCTTGTAGGCTTCAAATTGTTGGACTTGGAAGTGACCGTTGGTCAATGTTCCAGTCTTATCCATCAAGGCGTAGTCTAAGTGCTTGGCCTGCAAAACGGCCCCGTGTTTCTTGATTAAGATACCGTCCTTGGCAGCAATCGCCTTAGTCCGTTGGATAACCAATGGAATGGCCAAGCCTAATGCGTGAGGACAGGCGATAATCAAAGTGGTAACGGCGACGTTAAAGGCCGTAGTAGGACCAGAAACAAAGGTCCAAATGACCAGTGCCAAAATGGCGGCAGTCAAACCAACCCAGAAGAGCCAGCCGGCAACTTTGTTAGCCAACGATTCAGCCTTTGAAGAACTAGCCTCTGATTCCATCAAAGATTGCTTTAAGTGACCAATAAAGGAATCGTCACCAACGGCTGCAACTTTGACAACCAAAGTACCATCGCCGTTAATTGTTCCACCGATAACATCGGCTTTTTCACCCTTTTTAACAGGCTTTGATTCACCGGTCATTAAGGATTCGTCAACTTGAGAAGAACCGCTGATAACGGTTCCGTCGGCGGGGAAAGATTCACCGGCCAACACCTGCACTTCAGCACCTGCTTGCAAGGAAGCAACGGGCATGTCCATGTAGGAATCGCCGTGCTTAACATGGGCAGTCTGTGGCGTTAACTTTGAAAGCTCAGAAGTGGCATTGCCGGCTTTCATGGTTGCTTGCATTTCAATTAAGTGACCAAGCAACATAATGACAATCAATGTGGCAAATTCAAAGAAGTAATCGGTCGCATTAACGTGGAAGAAAGTTTTAGCAATGAAGGCGTAAATCGATACCCAGTAGGTGACGATTAGTCCCATTGAAATTAAGGACATCATGGCTGGCTTCTTAGAAGAAAGTTCGCCCTTAGCACTAGAGAAGAAGGGCTTGGTTCCAACGACGTACATCGCAGTGGCCAAAATAACTGTCAACCAGTTCGAACCAGGGAAGACGAGGGTAAATGGTAGGTCCATGCCCATAAATGGCGCAACAAAGACCAATGGGACTAAGAGAATTAGGGACCACCAGAACCGCTTTTTCATGTCACCGTGGTCCATATGCATGTGCATACCGCCCATTCCAGACATGTCATGACCCATGTGCATGTGGTCCATGCCAGCCATGTTGCCCATATCATGACCAGACATATCCATATGACTCATATCATGGTGACTGTGGTCCATCTTCATCTGATCGTGTCCTTGGTGGTCAGACATATCCATGTTGTGGTGGTCATGGGTCATGTGCATGTGTTCATGGTCCGTGTTATGGCTGTCATGGTTGTGGCCGTTGTGGTCACATTTGCCGTCTTTGCAGCAAGCGTGGGCATCACTGTCTTTTGTGTGACTCATACTCATCTGACCATGATCCATGTTTTTCATATCATGGCCCATGTCCATATGACTATGGTCCATCTTTGACATGTCGTGGTCGGCGTGGTTATGGCCTTGGTGGTCATGGTGGTCACACTTGCCATCTTTACAACAGTCGTGTTTCTCCTCATTTCCATCATGGTTCATCTTCATCTGACTGTGGTCCATTTTGCCCATGTGATCCATGTCGTGGTGACTGTGATCCATGTGCATTTTTTCATGGTCCATCTTACCCATATCGTGGTCATGGTGGCCCATCTCTGACATATCATGGTCCATGTGCATGTGGTCGTGTCCCATTTCATGCCCATGGTTCATCTGATTTTTCTTATCGAAATCGTCTGCCATAGCGCCTCTTCCTTTCTTAAAACTAAATTATTTGCTTACTGGTCTAATTTATATCAAATTGTGTGAAGATGCAAGAGGAATAAGAATTATTTTAAGTTAAATTGGTTTGTCAAGTCTAAAATAAAACAATATAAATACTTATAAATAGGCATTTAGAAGTAAAATAATTACTTTATAAAATAAAGTGAAAAAAGATACAATTATAGTTTTTAATAGCAGGATTTAAAATATAAATGAAATTGGTATAGTTTTATTTATATTGTTTTCTGATAACGAAGATGTAAAAACGGTTAAGAAGGCGTCTTAAATAATGAAAAACGCTTGCTTTTTGGTAAACATTTTTGTAAATTTATAGACGGCCTTAAAAGCGAAAACCGTTGTCCTAAACCGAATAAGGCGGGTTTTGATCCGTTAGGGCTGAAATTTAATTTACATATTTAATAGAGGATTTAATAATGGCAAGTCAAACAGTGGTTGGTCAAGAAAAGCTAGACCAAAGAAAACATGAATTGCTGAACTTAGTAATTGCAACGGCGGTCTTAGCGGTTGTGATTGGGTTGATGGCAGTCTTATTATCGCTGTTCTTGGATGTGGTTGAACATTATTTCTTGAACTTCCACGAAAACTTTCATAACTATAGCCCCAACCACTCCGGTGCTAGCCGCCGTTTCTGGTCAGTTACGGTTGGTGGGATGATTGCCGCTATCGTGTGGTGGGCAATCCGGAATAACGGTCGGGGAAAGATTGTTGGCATTAACGGCGCCTTAAAGGGGCAGCAGATGCCAGTTTTCAAAACGATTATGAATGTTTTGGCTCAAATCTTTTACGTTGGGACTGGTGGGTCAGTTGGCCGTGAGTTGGCTCCTCGTCAAGGCGGGGTAATGCTAGCTCAAACTTACCAACGCTGGACGAAGAAGTTTGGCTGGCACGTCTTGGATGAAGAAGACCAGAAGCTGCTCTTAGCTGCGGCAGCCGGTGCCGGTTTTGCTGGCGTTTATATCGCCCCAATTACCGGGATGCTTTTTGCAGTCGAACTCTTATATAAGAAGGTCTCGGTCAAAGTTGTCGCGGTTTCCCTATCGATGTCTGCGATCGCCGCCTTGCTGGGAACTCTTGCCAAGGGCTTTGACCCATATTATGGTCTGCTAAAGACCGAACACTTTTCAATTTGGCTGGTGGTTGCAGCAGCAATCATCGGCCCAGTCGCTGGAATCTTTGGTGCTTTGGCAAAACAAGGCTTTGCTTGGGCACAAAGCCACCAAGCACCTGGTAAGTTGGTCTTGGTAACGATGCCGTTGGCCGGAATTTTGACAGGAGCCATCGCCTACTTCCTTCCTTATATTACGGGAAATGGTCGGGCAACTGCTCAGCTGGCCTTTTTGCAGACCAACCAAAAGTTGCTGGGGCTCTTATTGGTCCTTGGTATCTTAAAGTTTATTGTCACCTTCTTAACGTTGTACGCCGGTGGAACCGGTGGTGTTTTGACCCCGGCAATTGCGCTGGGATCAGTCCTTGGCTTGTTAAGCGTCTTGGTCTTCCACCCCTTCATGCCAACAATTGCACCTTGGGAATTTGCCTTAATTGGTGCGGTTGCACTACTAGCAGCATCGCAACAGGCCCCATTAATGGCGATGTTTATGATTTTTGAAATTGCTCATTTGGATTATTCGGCCCTGGTTATCTTCGCAGTTGCAGTCTCGTTATCATCTTCAACCGCTAAGCTTTACTTGAATTGGCGAGCAAATAAATAAGGAAAAACCAGGTTGGTTCTATACCAACCTGGTTTTTTAATTGCTTAAAATTTGTTTTCTGCGAAGATGAATAATAATCCAAGTTAGTAGAGCATAAATCAGGCAGTACAGACTAACTACTTGATAGTTAAGGCTGCCAGTCCACAGCAGGTTTTGGATTTGCCAAAAAGGGGTCAGTCGGCTGAAAAAAGTCAGCCAGCTTGGATAGGAAGAAATGGGAATAATGGCTGCTGAAATAATGGGCATTGTTCCTACCAACAAGTTCGAACTAAAGAACGGATTATAAGTATTCAAAGAGCAAATAACTACAGCTGTCCCTAACAAGAAGGTAAAGATAGTGAGTAGGACAAAAATAATGATCAAGTTACTGATTGATAAAATGATTGGTAGTCCAAAAATACTATAAAGAACAGCTAAAATGATGCCTTGGCTGATGGCGGTTAAAAGGGCAATGAAGTAAGCGTTGATTGTAAATATTAGTAGTGAACGGCAATGAATAAAAATTATTTTTAATAATTGATTATTTTGGGCTACTACAAAAATTTGCGTATATAGGCTGATCACTTGGTTTACGATGGTTAAAGTGATGACGGCCGTTAATAGGACACTTCTGTTGTTCGAAGGGCTAATCAGATAATAGAATAAAACAGCAAAAAATGGTTCAGCCAAAAAAGTAACAAGGATTGTCTGCCAGTTACTAAAAGTTGGCAAACTTTTGACTAAAGCTCTAATAACCATTCAAACCACCTCCAAGTCACCGCTAACGCGAACGCGAAATAGAACTTTCTTTAAGACTAATCCGGCCAAAAGTAGCCAGACAGCCAATACAACAATCCAAATCACCGCAGATTGTAAGCTGAATTTTTCCTGGTTGATTAATATGTGAACGGGCCAAGCTATGGGCAAAAGGTTGCTTAATAAAACTGAAGGGTTTTGGAAGGTATTGGTAGAGCCGAGTAGACCAGAAAATAAAAGTACGGGTGTCACAAATAGCCCCTCGTAGACAAAGGCGTTTTTCGTTAATAAAAATAACTCGGCGACTAAGTAGGTGATTGGTAGTGTACCCAACCAAAAGAAAATAATGCCAATCAGCTTAGCTAACTGAATGGTCGGAAAAACTCCTAAGTTCAATAGGGAGCTAGCTAAATAAGCAAGTGGAAAGGCAATCAATCCAAAGGTGCTGGCCGAAGAAATCAATGCGACAAGGTTACTTACGACGGCGTTTCCCCCGTTTACAAGGTAAACTAGGACGCCTTGGTTTCGTTGAAAATGCAAAATACCAGCTGAAGTAATGGCACTACTCCACATGCCAAATAAGCCGGCGGTAATTACATCGGTTTCGTTAAGCATAGTGCTGCTTGAATAAGCACTGATAAATCTCAATATTACAATGCTGAGAGTGCTCATTAAAACTAACCAGCAAAAATAGGAATTGTTCGCATACTGGCGGATATGAAATTGGTACATTGTTAGAAAACGGATGATCATTTACCTCCTATTTGGGCTAAAAAGCCAAGGTAGGATTCTTCAAGGGTTGCTGGACGATTAATTTTTTGAACGTCGGATTTGGCAATCAGTTCCTTCGCAGTACCGGCAAAACGAATTTCACCATTATAGAGTAAATTGATTTTGTCAGCTAGTTCGCTGACTTCGTTTAGTATGTGACTGGTTAAGATGATTGCTGTGCCGGTATTGGCGATGGATTGAATTGTTTGACGAATGGAATGAGATATTTCAGTATCGACTCCGTTCGTAGGTTCGTCAAGAAGTAAAATTGGTTTTTGTTGTAGTAAACCACGAGCAATTTGTAGTCGTTGCAACATTCCCATTGATAATTGGAAAATTTTCTTGTTTTCATCTGCCACTAAGTTGACTTGCCTTAGAGCGACTTTAACACGGTCGGGGATTTCTCTTTTAGGGCACCCTAATAATGTCGCAAAAAAGAAGAGGTTATCTTTGACGGTGGCACTGCGATAGAAACCACTTTCTCCACTAAAAACAGTTGCCACTTTGTTATTTAATTGCCCAAGTTGATTGGTTTGGTCAATATCGTTTATTATTATTTTTCCTGCATCACTCGTTAAAAATCCTGCCAGCATTTTTAGCAGGGTGGTTTTTCCTGCACCGTTTGGTCCAATAAAAGCTAAGATTTCACCCTTATTGAGTTCAAAGGAGACTTGTTGAACGGTGGGTCTACCATGGTAGCTTTTGCTTAGCTGATGAGTGAATAAAATTGGGGATTGTTTTTTCATATATAAAGCTCTCTTTGATTGTTTTGTAGCTTCTCCGCTAAAGTAGTAGCTTTATTTTGTAAGCCTAATTTATCGTATGAGGCCAATAAAACCTTATAGACCTCAGCCATGGCACTAACGTTTCCGATTCTTCTATAAAGTTTTAATGCTTGTTCGGCATTTTGAATTGCTGATTGATAATCATTTGCCTTGTAATCAATAACGGAAAGGATACCGTAGGCTTCAGACGTATATAAAGAGTGGGCTTTATTAAGGCGCTTTAAACTAAGGCGTAGAATTTCTTGACTTCGTTTTATTCTTTTTTCGTGCATGTAAAGTTGGGCTCGATTGATAGCGATTTGTCCTAAGTAGCGAAGGACCATATCTCGTTTTCTGGGGTTCGTTTCTGAAGATAATGCGGCAGTTAAGATGCTATCAGCGTCTATCATAATGAGTTCTAACGTAGGTGTGGGACCATTCTGTTTAACAAGATGTAGGCCATACAAATTATTAAGCAGTCCAATGATGATCCAAAATTCATCTGAGTGATTCATATTGTATTTAGACAAAATAGCTTCGACTTGCGAATTAAACGCCGATAAGTCGTGACTTCTTTTTAATTCACTGACGGCTAATCGATGATGAAGCACAAGTCGATCTTTTAGGCTGAGAGTTTTAATTTTTTCTGCAGTCAAAAATATTTGACGGAATCTAGTATCGCTTTGACTTGCAAGCACAGTGCCAGAATAAAGCAGTAGTCTATAATCGTCTGATTCTAATATTTCTAAGAATCTGGTTAAAACAACTTGATAAACGACATCGTATCTACCGGTTAGTAAAATAGAAATATCAAGCCAATGTTTTAATTTTGATATTTCGACACTATTGATTTCGGCAATCATGCTTTTCGAATCTGGTAATGTTGTGTCGAATTCTTTACTGATGTATTCAGCATACATTTGGGCATCTTTTAACATTCTGACGCCCAAATCACTTAAGTAATAAGGAACTGCAAGGTCTCGATCATCATCTAGATTGGTAATGTTATTTAGCAGCTTACGAGCTAATTTTAGCCTAGCAAAAAAGGCCGGAAACTTCTTTAAATGCAAAGTATCTGCCCTTTCGTACTGGCCAATGTATTCACGGAAATTCATTGGCACCTCCAATAGCTTGTCATTAGTGATTCCATCCGCCCATCATCATGCCAATCATAGTTATTGAGTCGTTAGTTAACTGATTGTTAGCATTCTCGATTAGACGACGTGTACTTACTGCTTTTGCATCTTTTTTCATAATTGATTCTCCTTTTTTTATTTGAAAAGCTTTTCTGGTGCCAATATAAAACTGTTTTTTAAAAATGTCAATAAATGTTTTATTATTTTATAAATAAAATACTATTTTATATAAAATGTATAAATAATACGAATTAACAAACTATTTGTTGGTTTTGTTTATTTTTTTAAACAAAAATCTTAGAGGTGTAAGGTAAGTTCGTTATAGTACCCAAAAAGAAATAGTTTGAGTTAATTTATTTAAAAAATATGAGTTTAACATTTCTTTCCTGTAACGTTCGCCTTTTGTTCGAATATTTCTTCTTATATTAGAAAATTATTATCAAAAAGCGAACACATTATTCTTAAAATTTGTTATTATGATTTTGAACCGAACTGATGGAAATGAAATCAGTTTTTATCTATTTAAAAAACGAACATTCAGGAGGGAACCATGACGCTTCACGTTGCGGTAGTGATGGGATCGACCAGTGACTGGCCGGCAATGAAAGAGGGCTATGCCATCTTAGAGGAATTGGAGATTTCAGCCGAAAAGCGAATTATCTCGGCTCACCGGATGCCAAATGAACTCCAAGAATTCGCCCAAACTGCTCGGCAAAATGGGATTGATATTATTATTGCTGGTGCCGGCGGTGCTGCTCATTTGCCAGGAATGTTAGCCGCTAATACGACCATTCCAGTGATTGGGGTCCCAATGAAGTCCAGCAACCTGAATGGGATGGACTCATTACTAAGTATCGTGCAAATGCCAAGTGGAATTCCCGTTGGGACGATGGCAATTGGTGCTTCTGGTGCCAAAAACGCTGCTCTTTATGCCGCTTCAATCTTGAGTTTACAAGATAAGATGATTGCTTCGCGCTTGGCCAAGTACCGCCAAGCTCAAACTGAAAAGTCAATTGTCAGCCAGGAGGACTTGAAATGATCGGTGAAAGCCATTATGTAAAACCTGGGCAAACGATTGGGATTATCGGTGGCGGTCAATTAGGCCAAATGATGGCCTTTTCTGCCAAACAGATGGGTTATAAGCTCTTGGTTTTAGACCCAACGCCTGGATGTCCAACTGCGCAAGTCTGTGATGACCAAATTATAGCGGAATATGACGACCAACAGGCCTTGCAAGAATTAGCCGACCGGTCAGATGTTTTGACTTATGAGTTCGAAAACGTTAGCCAAGCAGCCTTGAACAAACTCCAAAATGCCTATGTTCCTCAGGGAGTTCGCTTACTAGAAATTACCAGTGACCGGATCCAGGAAAAGACCTTTATCCGTGATGAAGCGAAAGTCC
Source organism: Fructobacillus sp. ChS1-6f1-1-27 (assembly GCF_059579415.1). Taxonomy (NCBI): domain Bacteria; kingdom Bacillati; phylum Bacillota; class Bacilli; order Lactobacillales; family Lactobacillaceae; genus Fructobacillus; species Fructobacillus sp. ChS1-6f1-1-27. The sequence goes on from NZ_JCAOER010000004.1 coordinate 18,820, forward strand.
CAGTGGCTGGCTTTGCCAAGGTAAGCTCACCACAAGAACTCGACCAAGCCATCCAAGAGATTGGCTTGCCAGCAATTTTAAAGACGGTTTCTGGCGGTTATGACGGTCATGGTCAGTTTGATTTGAACGATGAAGCTGATGTAGCAAAGTTGAAAGAAGACTTCCCCGCTGGAATTTTAATCTTGGAAGAAAAGATTAACTTTACCAAAGAAGTTTCCGTCATGGTTACCAAGACTGCCCAAGGGAACTTGGTCACTTGGCCAATTTCTGAAAATGTTCACCAAAACCACGTTTTGAAAACCTGCGTGATTCCAGCGACTATTCCAGACCAGATGAGTGGTCGGGTTCACGAAATTGCCAAGACGGTCGCTGATGAATTGGACCTACGTGGTGCTCTTGGGATTGAGCTTTTCGTTGATGAAGAAAGTGGTCAAATTTGGGTTAATGAATTAGCCCCACGGCCACATAACTCCGGTCACTATACGATTGAATCTTGTGATATTTCGCAGTTTGATGGTCATATCCGCAGTATTGTTGGCTTGCCAATTCCAACAATCCGTCAATTCGACCAGGCGATGATGGTCAACTTATTAGGTGATGAATTGACCACGGCCAAGGAAGCTTTGCCAGACCATCCCGGTTGGCACTTCCATGACTATGGCAAGGCAGACATTAAGCCTGGTCGAAAGATGGGCCACATCACAGTCGTTGGCCAAGCTAACTGCCAAGACTTGGCAGACTACGTTACACAAATGAAGTAAAGAGGGAAAAACAATGGGACAAGAAGTTGAGTTTGCCGGCCAAGTAATTACACAGGGCGACTTGTTATACCAAGGAAAGGCCAAGCAGGTCTTTGCTACTAGTGATCCTGAAATTTTATGGATGCACTACATGGATCAGGTCACGGCTTTGAACGGGAAGGTCAAAGAAGACTATGCCGGTAAGGGTCAGTTAAACAGTAAGATATCCACCTTGCTGTTTGAATACTTGAAAGACCAGGGGATTACCCACCACTGGTTGACCTCGGTTTCGGATAACGATGAATTGGTTCGAAAAGTTGAAATTATCCCGCTTGAAATTGTGACCCGGAATGTCACAGCCGGCCACTTTGTCAGCCGGTTTGGGGTTGAAAAGGGGATGACCTTAGACCCTCGTGTCCAAGAGATGTATTACAAGTCAGATGAATTAGACGACCCTTTTATGAACCAGTCTCAGGCTTTGTCATTAAAGATTGCTACGCAAGAAGATATGGACTTTGTCTTTAGGATGGCCGACCAGGTCAATGCCTTGCTGGTTGATGTCTTTTCAAAGATTGATATTCAATTGATTGACTTCAAATTGGAATTTGGCCGGGTTGCGAACGGCGACTTAATTTTGGCCGATGAATTATCACCTGACAACATGCGTTTGGTTGATAAGAAGACGGGTAAGTCCCTTGATAAAGATGTTTTCCGCCAAAAGCAGGGTGACTTGCGTGTTGGCTATGAAGATGTTTTGAACCGCTTAGAAAAAGTTTTGAAGAAGTAAGAGGAAAACCCAATGTATTTGGCAAAAATTTACGTAACTTACAAGCCATCAATCTTAGACCCACAGGGTGTCGTGATTAAGTCTGCCTTGGAACGGTTGGACTACCAGGGAATCGAAGATGTGACCCAAGGAAAGTACTTCCAAGTCAAGCTTTCAGGTGACTCAAAGGAAGCAGTCGCTAAGGAAGTTGAGGACTTGGTCAAAGAGTTGTTGATCAACCACAACACTGAAACTTATACCTACGACTTAGAAGAACTTTAAGGAGAACCGGTGATGAAAGCTGCAGTAATTACTTTTCCAGGATCAAACTGTGACAAGGATATGTACTACGCCTTGGAATCATTTGACTGTGAAGTTGACTTATTAGATGACCAGGCTAGTGACCTAGCTGAATATGATGCCATCTTCTTGCCTGGTGGTTTCTCATACGGAGACTACCTTCGTTCAGGGGCGGTTGCCAAGTTTTCGCCGGCCATGGATGCTGTTAAAAAGGCAGCTGATAACGGTCAATTGGTAATTGGTATTTGCAATGGCTTCCAAATTTTGACGGAAGCTGGTTTACTGCCAGGACAGTTATTGGTGAATGAACAACCAGGTTTTATCTGCGACGAAGTTAATTTGACCGTTGAAAACAACCAGTCGGCCTTTGCCAACCAGTTGGACAAGGGGCAAGTGATCAAGGTACCAATCGCCCACGGTGAAGGAAATTACATTGCTGATGAAGCCACTTTGAAAGAATTAGAAGCTAACAACCAGGTCATCTTCCGTTACCAAGAAAACGTGAACGGGTCAATGGACCGGATTGCCGGTGTGATGAACAAGGCTGGCAATGTCTTTGGAATGATGCCTCACCCAGAACGAGCTGTTGATGCCTTGACTGGTAACGACCAGGGGCGGGCCTTCTTTGAAAGCTTATTAGCTGCTAAAAAAGTACAAGCTTAATGTTTTTGTTTGGTAAAGGAGAGAAACAATGACAACTGCACCGGTAAATCCGATGGCCAATGAACCAAGCCCAGAAGAGATCGCCGACCAGCGGATTTACGCTGATTGGGGTTTGACTGACCATGAATACGATTTGATTGTGAAAAAATTGGGTCGTAAGCCAAACTATACAGAAGCTGGTATTTTTTCTGGAATGTGGTCAGAGCACTGCTCTTACAAAAAATCGAAGCCGGCCTTACGGAAGTTCTGGTCAAAAAATGACCGAGTCTTGCAAGGGCCTGGTGAAGGGGCTGGAATTTTGGATATTGGCGACGGCCAAGCGGTTGTCTTCAAGGCTGAAAGTCACAACCACCCATCCTTTGTTGAACCCTATGAAGGGGCTGCGACGGGTGTTGGGGGCATCCTTCGAGACATCTTTTCGATGGGTGCCCAGCCAATTGCAGTCTTAGATTCCCTTCGTTTTGGTGAATTAGATGATTCTAAGACCCGGCAAATCGTCGATGGCGTCATTGCTGGAATTGCTGGTTACGGCAATGCCATTGGGATTCCAAACCTTGGTGGTGAAATTGCCTTTGATGATTCTTATAAGGGAAACCCACTGGTGAACGTGATGTCCGTTGGTTTGGTTGACCAATCAGCGATGCAGGTTGGTCAGGCCAAGGGTTCAGGGAACACCATTATTTATGTTGGGGCTAAGACTGGTCGTGATGGGATTAACGGTGCAAGCTTTGCCTCTGCTGAATTTTCGTCAACTGAAGAATCAGACCGGTCAGCTGTCCAAGTTGGTGACCCCTTCTTGGAAAAATTGGTGATGGATGCCACGATTGAAGCCATTCAAAAGTATGGCGAAAGCATTATTGGCATCCAAGACATGGGGGCTGCTGGCCTTTTGTCATCAAGTTCTGAAATGGCTTCCAAGGCTGGAACTGGAATCGAATTGAACCTTGACTTGGTTCCCCAACGAGAAGACGCTCTAACACCATACGAATTAATGTTGTCCGAATCCCAAGAACGGATGCTTTTGGTTGTGAAAAAGGGTGAAGAACAACCAGTAATCGACTTATTTAAGAAGGTTGGTTTGGATGCGGTTGCGATTGGAAAGGTAACCGATGATAGCCGTTACCGTTTGGATTTTCAAGAGGAAACGGTTGCCGATGTTGATATCGACTTCTTAACTAACGCCCCAGAACCAAAGTTAGAACAAGTGGAACCAGTTCGGATTAAAGAAGCTGACCAAAACCAGTACCAGCCAAAAGTAACAAAACCGTCTGAGGTTTGGCAAGACTTGTTGGCCCAACCAACAATTGCTTCCAAGGCCAGTCTTTTCCGCCACTTTGATTCCCAGGTCCGTGCCGACACGGTTGTTAAGCCGGGGGGGGATGCCGGGGTAACTCGGATTCGCGGCACAAAGAAGGCCTTGTCGATGACTACCGATGTTAATAGTCGTTATATGACCTTAGACCCGAAGGTTGGCGGTAAGATGGCAGTTGCTGAAGCCGGCCGGAACCTGGTTGCGACCGGGGCTTTGCCAATTGGAATGACGGATTGCTTGAACTTTGGTTCGCCTGATAATCCAGAAGTTTATTATGAACTCCACCAAGGGGTTGAAGGCTTGTCAGAAATGGCCCAAAAGTTGAACACACCCGTTATTTCAGGGAACGTTTCCTTGTATAACGAAACTGATGAAAAGGCGATTATGCCAACGGCAATGGTCGGCATGGTTGGTTTGGTGGAAGATAACCGCCATATCACGTGGGCTAACTTTGAAGAAGTTGGTGACTTAATTTACTTGGTTGGTGAGACCAAGGATTCCTTTAACGGGTCAGAAATCCAAAAGATGCAAACTGGTGCAATCGCCGGTAAGCTCTTTGACTTTGACGAAGACGCTGAAGTAGTTAACCAGAAGGCAGTTTTGGCTGCTATCCAAGCAGACCTGGTTGTCAGTGCTCATGACTTGAGCGAAGGTGGCTTGGCGGTTGCTTTGGCTGAAGCTGCTTTGACGAAAGGCTTTGGCTTTGAAGCGGACTTTGCCGGCACAACGGCCCAGGTCTTTGCTGAAACGTCAGGACGGTTTGTTTTGTCAGTTAAGGCTGAAAACCAAGCCAAGGTCGAGGCCGTTTTGGCCGAATCACAGGCAACTTTTGCCAAGTTAGGCCAAGTGACCACCGACGGTCAAATGAAGATTCAAACTAATGATGGGCAATTGAACCTAGCAACTAAGACAGCTAAGGACCGTTACCAAAATGCAATTCCTGAACTGATGGCTGAATAGAGGTAGGAAAAATGGAACAGTATCTGAATCAAGTGACGGGTCAAGCCGCCTATTCCTCTTTGAATGAAGAATGTGGAATTTTTGGCGTTTGGGACCGGGAAAATGCGGCTAACCTAACGTATTATGGCTTGCATGCCCTCCAACACCGTGGCCAAGAAGGGGCAGGCATTGTCGCCAATAACGGTGGCCACCTCTGGCAAGAACGTGGAATTGGCCTTGTTGCCGATGTTTTTTCAGACCCCCGGCGCTTAGAAGCATTGCAAGGCAAGGCCGCGATTGGCCACCTCCGCTATGCGACTGCTGGTGCTCACGGCATTGAAAACATCCAACCTTTGATGGCCAATTTCCATGATATGCAAATGGCCCTGGCCCACAATGGAAACTTAACCAATGCCAAGACCTTGCGCAACCATTTGGAAGAAGAAGGGGCGATTTTCCAATCATCTTCTGACTCTGAAATCATCTTGCACTTGATTCGTCGGTCAAAAGCTGAAACCTTTGATGACAAAATCAAAGACGCTTTGAATCAATTGCGTGGTGGCTTTGCTTTCTTGTTGTTGACGCCCCACGCTTTGTACGCGATGTTGGACCCACATGGTTTCCGGCCCTTTGTTGTTGGTCAAATGCCAGACTCTGGCAGCTATGTGGTGACCTCTGAAACCGCTGCTTTGCACGTGGTTGGTGCCAAGTATGTCCGCGACGTCCAACCGGGCGAATTGATTCGAATCGACCAAGATGGGATGAAAATTACCCACTTTACCGATAAGACGACATTGGACGTTGACGTGATGGAGTACGTTTACTTCGCTCGTCCCGACTCTGATATTCATGGTATTAATGTCCACCAAGCTCGGAAGCGGATGGGGGCATCTTTGGCCAAGGAGCAACCGGTTTCGGGCGCTGACATTGTCGTTGGGGTGCCAAACTCAAGTTTGAGTGCTGCTTCGGGCTACGCTGAAGCGGCTGGGTTGCCAAATGAAATGGGCTTGGTGAAAAACCAATACATTGCCCGAACCTTTATTGAGGCCACCCAAGACAAGCGCGAACGGGCCGTGCGGATGAAGCTGTCGGCGGTTGAAGCGGTTGTCAAAGGGCAAAACGTGGTTTTGGTCGATGATTCTTTGGTTCGTGGAACAACTTCTCGCTATATCGTCCGGATGCTAAAAGAAGCGGGTGCTAAGTCAGTCCACGTCCGGATTGCTAGCCCGGTCTTCAAGTACCCCGCTTTTTACGGCATTGATGTTCAAACTCGGGCTGAATTGCTTGGTAACGACCACTCACTTGCCGAAATGACCGAAATCATTGAGGCCGATTCACTGGCCTTCTTGAGCACCGACTCATTAATCAAGTCAATCGACCTGAAAATTAAAGACGGTAAGTCTGGTTTGACGACCGCCTACTTTGACGGTCATTACCCAAGCCCAATTTATGATTACAGTCCTGAACTAAAAGAAGAAGCGAAGACTGGCGAAGTGACCTTTGACGAAGAGCCAAAGACGACTTACCACCCAGTCAACGCTGCAGAAGACCAGTGGGCTGAACAAGGAGCACATTAATGGCAGAGAAGGCCAACGCATACGAAAATGCCGGTGTTGATATTGAAGCCGGTAACCAAGCGGTCAAAATGATGTCGACCGCTGTCAAAGAAACTTATACACCAAACGTTTTAGAGGGGCTTGGTGGCTTTGGTTCTTTGTACGCCTTAGATTCTAATCTGAAAGAGCCAGTTTTGGTCAGCGGTGCTGATGGTGTTGGCACGAAGTTGTTGCTTGCCATCGCGGCTAAAAAGAATAACACCATCGGCCAGGACCTGGTCGGCATGGTTGTCAACGACATCTTGGCCCAGGGGGCTAAGCCAGCCTTTATGCTCGATTACTTAGCCGTTGATAAAATGCGGCCAGCTGTCGCAGCCGAAATCGTGACTGGGATTGCCAAAGCCGCTAAGGAAGCAGAAATCGCCCTGGTCGGCGGCGAGTCCGCCGAACTCCCAGGCCTGTACCAAGAAAACCACTACGACCTCGCCGCCTTTGCTGTGGGTGTGGCTGATAAAAGCCACTTGCTGAACCACAACGATGTCCGAGAAGGCGATGTTTTGATTGGCTTGCCATCTTCTGGTATCCATTCTAACGGTTATTCTTTGGTCCGGTCAGTCCTTGGCATCCATGAAAATGCTGAAGACTTTAATAGCCTTCCGGACGACTTGCAAGCTCAAGTCCTTCAACCAACCAAGTTGTACACCAAGGCGGTTTGGCCTTTGATTCAACAGGACTTGGTGAAGTCCGCTGCCCACATTACCGGTGGTGGTATCGTGGAAAACTTGCCACGGGCTTTGTCAGCTGAGGTTTCTGCTGAAGTTACCTGGGGATCATGGCCAATTTTGCCAATCTTTGACCACTTGCAAAAAGCTGGTAACTTATCACTCGAAGACATGTTGTTGACCTTTAACAATGGGTTGGGAATGGTTTTGGTGGTTGCTGCTGGGGATGCCAAAAATGTTTTGGCTGACTTGCAAAAACGTGGTCACCAAGCCTACCAAGTGGGTCGCTTGATTAAAAAGCAGGCCGGTCAAGAGAGCGTTGTCTTTACTGGGGAGGCACCATGGCCAAGCAAGTAAATAAAACAGCCCGGTTGGCAGTCTTTGCTTCTGGGAAGGGAACCAACTTTACGGCCTTAGAACAGGCAATCGAAGACCAAAAGCTGGCAGCACAAATCGTTTTGGTGGTGGTTGACCACCACGATGCGCCGGTGATTGACCGAGCCAAAGCCAAAGATATCCCGGTCTTCAAAGTCGCCTACCGCGACTTTGAGACCAAGGCGGCGGCCGAAGCTGCCATTGTGGCAGAGTTGCAGTCTTACGGTGTTGATGGGATTTTGTTAGCCGGTTATATGCGGATTTTAACTGACACCTTGTTGTCGGCCTTTCCCAAGAAAATTGTGAATTTGCACCCGGCCTTATTACCTAAGTTTCCAGGTCGTCACAGTATTGAAGACGCCTATGAAGCCGGTGTTTCTGAGACCGGTGTGACCGTTCACTTTATCGACAACGGGATTGATACTGGACCAGCCATCGCCCAACAGGCGGTACCGCGCTACCCAGAAGATTCGTTGGCTGACCTAGAAGAACGGATTCATGCAGTTGAACACAAGTTGTATCCAGCAGTGCTGGCACAATTATTAGAAGAGGGAGTATTTGTACAATGAAACGAGCATTGTTAAGTGTTTCAGATAAGACTAACTTGGTCCCATTTGCTAAGAAGCTAGTCGACCTTGGCTTTGAATTGGTCTCAACTGGTGGAACCCATAAGGCCTTGGCTGATGCTGGCTTGAAGGTGATTGGCATTGAAGAAGTAACTGAATTTCCAGAAATGCTTGATGGCCGGGTGAAGACTCTACACCCTCGCGTTCATGGGGCCCTGTTGGCCCGGCGTGACTTGCCAGAACACATGCAAACCTTGAAAGACCACAATATTACCCCAATCGATATGGTCGTGGTGAACTTGTATCCCTTTAAAGAAACGATTTCAAAGCCAGATGTAACCGATGCGGATGCGATTGAAAACATTGATATCGGTGGTCCTTCGATGCTCCGTTCTGCGGCTAAGAACTTCGCAGCAGTTTTGCCAGTGGTTGACCCAACCGACTATGATGCTGTCATCGAACACTTGCAGGCTGATGATATCGACCAGGCTTTCCGCCGGCAATTAGCTACCAAGGTCTTCCAACACACTGCGGCTTACGATGCCCTGATTGCTAGTTACTTGACGGAAAAGGAATTCCCGAACCAATTAACGGTTTCTGGTGAGAAGTTTGCCGACATGCGGTACGGGGAAAACCCAGACCAAAATGCTGCCGTTTACAAGGGTGGCATGCCAGAAGATTACTCAATCTTGAACGCCAACATCTTGCATGGCAAGCAATTGTCTTACAATAATATCCGCGATGCGGATGCCGCTTTGCGGATTATCGCTGAATACGAGGACACAACGGTTGTGACCGTTAAGCACATGAACCCAGCCGGAATCGGCCAGGGTCAGACAATTGAAGCTGCCTGGGACCAGGCCTTTGCTGCTGATAATATTTCAATTTTTGGTGGCATTGTGGCGTTGAACCGGGAAGTTAATTTGGCAACGGCCGAAAAGATGCATGCCATTTTCTTGGAAATCATCATCGCACCAAGTTTTACGGATGAAGCCTACGACGTTTTGGCTAAGAAGAAGAACTTGCGCTTGTTGACAGTGCCGTTTACGACTGACGTACCAAACCGCACGGAAGTAACCAGTGTCTTGGGTGGTTTTGTCGCCCAAGACCGGGACCTGTTGAGTGAAGAAGAGGCCGATTTTAAGGTCGTTTCTGACAAGCAACCAACAGCTGCTCAATTGCGGGCAATGGTCTTTGCCCAAAAGGCCGTTAAGCACACCAAGTCAAATGCTATTGTGGTCGCACGTGATGGTCAAACCCTTGGGGTTGGGGCCGGTCAGCCAAACCGAATCGACTCCGTTAAGATGTCAATTCAAAAGGCAGCTACCAAGCAAGGGTTTGACGAAGCTGTTTTGGCTTCTGACGCCTTCTTCCCAATGGATGATTCGGTTTCATATGCTGCCGAACACGGCATTACAGCGATTGTTGAACCGGGTGGTTCAATCAAAGACCAAGATTCAATTGATAAGGCCAATCAATTAGGGGTTGCCCTGGTATTTTCTGGTCGTCGTCACTTCAAGCACTAAGCAAGAGGAAAAGTTTACATGGCAAAGGTATTGGTGATTGGTTCTGGGGCTCGTGAACACGCCCTGGCACAGACATTTTTGAAAAGCTCACAGGTTGACGGAGTCTTTGTGGCACCCGGTAACGACGGGATGCAAGATGAGGGACTCACTCGGTTGGCCATTTCGGCAACCAATTTGGCTCAATTGGTCCAAGCAGCTCAGGACAACCAGGTTGATTTAACCTTTGTCGGCAATGAAGATCCTTTGATTGACGGGATTGTCGATCGGTTTCAGGCCGCAGGGTTAAAGATTTTTGGTCCAAACGCTGTTGCCGCCCAACTCGAAGGGTCAAAGACCTTTACCAAGGATTTGCTTTCTGAAAATAATATTCCCACTGCCAAATCAGTTACGGTTGAAGGCCAGTTGGCTGCCCAACAGGCCTTAGACCAGTTTGACTGGCCGGTAGTCTTCAAGTTAGATGGTCTGGCCCTTGGTAAAGGGGTTACGATTATTGAAGACCAGTCTTCAGCCGATGAATACTTGCAAAGCCTGTATTCTAAGGATGCTACTGCCAAGTTAGTCATCGAAGAATTTATGAACGGGGTTGAATTTTCAATCTTTTCATTAGTTGGTAAGGACGGCCAAGTGGTACACGCGCCAATGGCCCAAGACCACAAGCGCCGTTATGACCATGACCGTGGTCCCAATACCGGGGGGATGGGGGCGTACAGTCCCTTGGCTTGGCTCCGTGACCAAGATGCCATCCAAGCCATTGACGAACTGGTAACGCCGACTCTTCAAGCAATGGCTGACCGTGGTACGCCCTTTACCGGCGTCTTGTATACTGGGGTGATGTTGACGGCTGCTGGTCCAAAGGTGGTTGAATTCAACGTTCGCTTCGGGGACCCCGAGGCCCAGGTTGTTTTGCCCCAGCTTCAATCTGATTTTTACCAGTTGGTTTTGGATTTGTTGGATGGTAAAAAGCCTACAGCAGTCTGGCAAGAAGATGAGGTATACTTAGGGGTAGTGCTAGCGGCGCCAGGGTACCCAACGGCCACCGAAAAGGGTGGAAAAGTGCCGGGTGTCGCCGACTTATCCCCATTGGCAGTCAACTATGCTGGGGCCAAAGCAAGTGAGACTGGCCTGGTCGCTAATGGCGGCCGGGTGGCCACTGTGATTGCCCATGCAGTCAACACCAAGGCCGCCCAAGAAGCGGTTTACTCCCACTTGGATGACCACCACGGTGACCTGGTTTACCGTCATGATATTGGCCACTGGGCCCTTGATTTAACAAGAGAGTAGAGGATTTTTCCGATGAAAACCGATATCGAAATCGCACAAGAAGCCGAAGTTTGGCCAATTAGCCAAATTGCCGAAAAAGCTGGCTTGCAAAGCCAAGAAATTGAACCTTACGGTTTTGATAAGGCCAAGATTAACTTGGATTCCGCCGTTGCCCGTAAGGATTCCTTGGGCAAATTAATTCTCGTGACCTCGATTAACCCAACTCCAGCCGGGGAAGGTAAGTCGACGGTCACGGTTGGCTTGGCGGATGCCTTACAGTTGGCTGGTAAAAAGACGATGATTGCCTTGCGTGAACCTTCTTTGGGCCCTGTGATGGGCTTGAAGGGTGGCGCCACTGGTGGTGGGTATTCCCAAGTCGTGCCGATGGCTGATATTAACTTGCACTTTACCGGTGACTTTCATGCTTTGACCAGTGCCCATAATACGCTGGCGGCCGCCTTGGATAATAGCATTTACCAGGGGAACCCCCTGCAAATCGACCCTCGCCGGGTCTTGTGGAAGCGGGTCTTGGACATTAACGACCGGGCTTTGCGCCATACGACAATTGGCTTAGGTGGGCCAACTTCAGGTGTGCCTCGAGAAGATGGTTTTGATATCACTGTCGCTTCTGAATTAATGGCGATTTTGACCCTTTCAACTGACCTGCAAGACTTGAAGCATCGGGTCGAAAAGATTGTTGTTGCCTACAACTACGATAAAGAGCCATTAACGGTCCAAGATTTGGGTGTTGCTGGGGCTTTGACTGTCTTGTTAAAGGATGCAATTAAGCCGAACTTGGTCCAAACCTTGGCTCACACGCCAGCTATTATTCACGGTGGTCCCTTTGCCAATATTGCCCAGGGAACCAACTCCGTTCAAGCAACCAAGACGGCCTTGAAGTTGGCCGACTACGTTGTCACGGAAGCTGGCTTTGGTGCTGACCTTGGTGGTGAAAAGTTTATGGACATTAAGGTGCCAAAACTTGGCAAAGCACCGGATGCAGTCGTGGTAGTTGCCACTGTCCGGGCTTTGAAGCACCACGGGGGCGCAGCCTTAGCTGATCTTAATTATGAAAACTTAGACGTCTTGCGGGCCGGCTTGGAAAACCTTGGTCAAAACATCAAGGCCATGCAGCGCTATGGCAAGCCGGTGATTGTCGCCGTTAATCGCTTTACGGCGGATACAGAAGCAGAAATCAAGCTAGTGGAAGACTTTGTCCGTGATGCGGGCGCAACCGCCTATATGGCCGATGTCTGGGCCCAGGGTGGTGCTGGTGCGAAAGACTTGGCCACTGCTGTGGTTGAAACGATTGACCAGACTGCCGGTGTCGACTTTAAGCCGTTGTACCAAGCAGATGATGCCGCCGTTGATAAGTTGACTAAAATTGTTCAAAATATTTACGGTGGCGCTGAGGTTGAGTTATCCAGCAAAGCCTCCAAGCAGCTGGCAGACTTTGCTAAGCACGGTTGGGACAAGTTACCAATTGTAATGGCTAAAACCCAGTATTCTCTATCAGATGAACCTAAGAAGTTGGGGGCTCCGAAGAACTTTACTGTTCACATCCGTGAGTTTGTGCCAAAGCTTGGTGCGGGTTTCTTGGTGGCCTTGACTGGGTCAATCTTGACCATGCCAGGTCTACCAAAACACCCGGCTGCTCTTGATATTGATATTGATGAATCCGGCCAGATTACTGGCTTATTCTAAATTTTAAAGAATGCTCGTTGAGTATTCTTTTTTATTTACAAATAAAATTAAAAAAAGGCTTGTCTAATTATTTTCTCATGTTATAATTTATTTATCATTTAAAACAACGACCTTGAAAGGAGACCGATTATGACAAATGCACACTTTTTCCAAAAGAATACCATGACTGCTCCAAAGGCGTTGTTGCTCAGCTTGCTTAGTCTATCCTAGTAAGCTGGTTTTTGAGTTGTTGGCTACTAGGAAGAACCCTAGTAGCTGTTTGAAGGAAAAGGTCCTGACAGTTACAAACTGTCAGGACCTTTTTTATTTGATAAGGAGAAGAATTATGGATGTGAAGAGACCTGCCAGTGTTGCCGACCAAGTAAAGGCAGCAGAAGAACAGACAATGCAAGGCGTTGGCCAAAAGGTTGAAAAGGCCAACATTAAAGAAATGGTTTATAACGTCAGTGCCGCTGTTTCCAATGCCATTTTGGTCACCTTGGGAATGGGCTTGCTGTTACAAACCATTGCTGGCTTTATCCACTGGGCACCAATGGTTGAGTTGGGAGCCATTACCAAGATCTTGTTGCCAGCCGCCTTTGGCGCTGCAATTGCCTCACAAATGAAAACCAATACGATGGTGATGTTTTCAGCGATGGCGGCCTCGACCGTCGGCGCCAACGCGGTCTTTTTCACAACAGCACCTCAGCAATTGGCAACTGTCACTGGTTATTCCAGCATGCAAGTTGCCGGTTCAGCGGTCATGACCACTGGACAACCAATTTCGGCCGTTTTGGCTGGACTGGTTGCCGTCATCTTTGGTAAGTGGCTGTCGGGTAAGACGCCACTAGATATGGTAATTGTACCGGCTGCGACTACCATTGTTGGAACGGTTGCTGGTTACTACTTGGCCATTGTGACAACTCCAATCTTGGTTGCCATCGCTAAGGGCGTAACTGCCAGTGTTGCTATCAGTCCCATTATTGGAACGGCTGTGGTTGCCATGGTCTTTGGAGCTTTGACGATGACACCAGCGTCAGCTGCCGCTTTAGCAGTTGCAATCGGTGCTACTGGGGCAACCTCTGCTGATGCCGCGGGTGCGATTTTGATTGGAACCACCGCCGTTTTCGTTTCGTACCCAGCAATGTCTTTCCATGAAAATAAAATTGGGGCCACAATTGCCCAAGGAATCGTGACACCGAAGATTCAGTTCCCAAATATTGTTAAAAATCCGCTGTTGTTAATCCCACCAATGGTTGGCGCAGCGGTGGCTGCTCCGATTGCCACGATGATTTTCCATATTACGGTTCCTTATGCGATGGCCGGGATTGGCTTTAACTCCTTTATTGTCCCACTGGCCTTAGCAGGGAAGAACATCGGAATTTTTGCTGCCTACATGGTAGTTGGTGTCGTCGTTCCAGCTGCAATTTCCTTTGCAATTTATTGGGGAATGCGGAAGGCTGGTTGGATTAAGGCCAAGCAAACGCATCTGGAAATGATTTAATAAAAAACTCGACGAATTTTCTCATCGTGCTATAATAATTTTATCATTTAAAGAAAAGAGGGTAATGACATGACACAATCAAACAATCACTTCGTTGCCCAAACTCAAATTATTATTATCAGCTTACTAACAACTTAACTAGTAGGTTGATTTTTACTGATCAGTTACTAGCAAATTAGTAACTGAGTGGAAGAGGTCCTAACGCTTAGCGCTAGGACCTCTTTTCTTTTGAGTTTGGAGAAAGGATAAGCAGATGGATGCAAGAGTAGAGAATCAAACAGTAGAAGAGGAGTTGGCCCTGGCCAAGGAAGCGATGACGCCAGCCAAGCCAACCAAAGAAGCTTGGCGTGAAACAGCCTATAATGTTAGCGCCGCGATTTCAAATGCCATCTTGGTCACCCTAGGAATGGGCTTTTTGATGCAGTAGGTTGCAACGTTTGTCCATTGGGAACCTTTTTTGCAACTGGGCTTGATTGCCAAAGTAATGCTCCCGGCCGCCTTTGGGGTCGCGGTGGCTTCCCAGCTTAAAACCAACACGATGGTCATGTTTGCCGCCATGGCAGCTTCGACGGTTGGTGCCAATGCGGCCCTTTTCACCACTGCCCCCCAGCAGCTTTCAACGGCGACTGGCTTTACCAGTGTCCAAGCTGCTGGCTCGGTTGTGCTGACAACAGGTCAGCCAATTTCGGCCGTCTTGGCAGCTCTGGTGGCCGTCTTATTTGGTAAGTGGCTCAGTGGGAAGACACCGCTTGATATGATTATCGTGCCAGCCCTAACGACCTTGGTCGGCACCGTTTCGGGCTATTATTTGGCCCGGGTCACCACACCTGTCCTAGTTGGAATGGGCGAGGGAATTGCAGCGACCGTTAAGTGGAACCCCGTATTGGGAAGTGCCTCGGTGGCGATGCTCTTCGCTTTCTTCTTGATGTCACCGGCTTCATCCGCCGCCTTGGCGGTTGCCATCGGAGCAACGGGGGTGACGTCACCAATCGGGGCCGGGGCCATGTTAGTCGGGACAGCAGCGATGTTTTCTTCATATCCAGTCATGTCGGCCCATGAAAATAAGGTCGGAACCTTTATCGCCCAGGCCTTTGTCACACCAAAGATCCAGTTTCCAAACTTGGTCCGCAACCCTTGGCTCTTTTTGCCACCGGTTGTTTCAGCGGCGGTTTCGGCCCCAATTGCAGCAGTTGCCTTTCATTTGACGGTGCCATTCTCACTGGCAGGGATGGGTCTGACTTCTTTGATTGTGCCGCTGAACCTGATGAGCTCAAACCCAGGAATGCTAATGGTCTTCCTCGGCTTTGGCGTGGTCTTGCCAGCAGCCTTGTCCTACTTGCTTTATCGGTTGTTGCGGTCCTTTGGTCTAATCAAGTCAGGACAAACTCACCTCGACTTAATCTAACTTTGAAAATCCCTGGTCGGGGATTTTTTATTTCGGAGATATTGACACCCTGTCATTTCGTGGTAAACTATTCCTCGAATTTAAAAAATGACACTGTGTCATTATTGGAGAATGATTATGCCAAAACAAACTTTCCTAAACTTAAAAGACAAAAAGCAGGGCGAGATCACCCAAGTTTTGCGGGGAGAATTTTCAAAATTCTCGCTCTTAGAAGCCAACGTCAACCATATTATTAAAGACGCCGGGATTTCGCGGGGGTCTTTTTACACCTACTTTGACAGCCTGGAAGACGCCTACCGCTATATCCTAGCCGAAGTTTTGACGGTGATCCACGAAGGGATTTTCGACCAGGACCCTTACCAAGCAGCAATCGACTTTATCAACCAGGCCGAAGAAAGCCCCTATTATGACTTTCTCCGTCATTACTATGTTGTCAATGAAGTCGTGCTGAAGGCCAACCAGCCAGCAGACGGTCAAGCCTTTAATGCAACGGCAATCAAAAAAGACTTACCAGCCTTCCGTGATGCGGTGGTCGTCCACCAGCTAATCCGGTCTTACTTCCTGTCGCCAAGTGATAAGGCTGGGATTATTGAAGTTTTGCAAGCAATGAAAAAGGAATAACGATGTTTTTAGCACTCAAAGAAATTAAAAAAGAAAAGCTGCGCTACGGTTTAGTTCTAGCAGTCGTCGCCTTGGTAGCCTACTTGATCTTTATTTTAACGGCCCTGGCCCTTGGCCTAGCAAACCAGAATACGACGGCGGTCAACAGCTGGCAGACTAAGTCGGTTGTGCTTAGTAAGGATGCGAACGGGGACCTGACCCAGTCGCTTTTGACAAAAGACCAGGTTGACCAGGTCAGGCACTCTGACCAGGACTTGCTTTCGGTAACGCCTGGAATCTTGAAGAAGGGGAACATTCGCCAGTCATCAATTTTCGTTGGTTTATCCAAGGACAGCCAGGTTCGCCAGACCATCAAGATCGCCAAGGGCCGGTTGTGGCAGACCAAAAATGAAGTCGTGCTGTCAACTGATTTTGAAAATCAGAAAATCAAGCTTGGCCAACGTGTCAAAATCGGCCTGAACGACCAAGTCTTGACAGTTGTCGGCTTTGCCAAGAGTGCGGAATACAACATGGCGCCAATCGTTTATGGGTCTCAGTCGCAGTGGGGTGTCATTAAGGGCGTTACTAGCCAGTACCTCGGCTCTGGCCTTGTTAGTCGCCACCAAGTAGCCAGAGTAAACAAGCAAAACTTAACAGTCCTATCAAAATCAGAGCTCTTTAATAAAATGCCCGGCTATAGCGCTCAGAACAAGACCTTTCTCTTTATGATCGGGTTTTTAGTGGTGATTTCGGTCGTTGTGATTGGTATTTTCCTCTATATTTTGACGTTGCAGAAGATGAAAAACTTTGGGGTTTTGCGGGCTCAGGGAGTTCCTAGTGCCTATTTGGTGAAAAACACCCTGGTCCAGACAGTCGTAATGATGGTCGGTTCTGTTTTGATCAGCTTGATTTTAACAGCCTTGACCTCCTTAGCCATGCCGGCGGTTGTTCCGATGACTTTCAACTGGTCGGTGATGGTAGCGGTGGCACTAGCCCTAGTTCTGATGGGGCTAGTCGGGGCCTTAGTCCCAGCCCGGTTAATTAATAAGATCGACCCAGTGGTTGCAATTGAGGGTTAACAATGAAAAAGATTGAATTAAGCAATGTTAGTAAAATTTTTGGCCAGGCTGGTCAAAACCAGGTTAAGGCCCTGGACAAGGTTGATTTTTCGGCCAATGCCGGAGAACTGACCTTGATTTTAGGTCCGTCCGGGACTGGGAAAAGTACGCTCTTAACAGTGATGGCCGGCCTCCAAACCCCTAGTGCGGGAACCGTCCGGGTTAATGGCCAAGAGGTCGACCAGCTATCTAAGAAGGCCAAGGACCACTTCCGCTTAGACCACCTGGGCTTTGTCCTGCAGTCCTATAACCTGGTCCCCTATTTGACGGTCCAAGAGCAGTTTGACCTGGCTGCCAAAGTTAAAACGGCTGGCAACCTGGCCAAGGAAATCTTTGATAGGTACCTGGACCGCTTGGGCATTAAGGGCTTGCTCAACCAATACCCCGGCACATTGTCCGGTGGCCAAAGCCAACGGGTTGCCATCGCCCGGGCCCTTTACACCAACCCGGACATTATCCTGGCCGATGAGCCGACCGCCTCGCTCGATAGTGCCAAGGTCAACGAGGTTGGCCAGATTTTACAAGAAATTGCCAATAATGAAGGTAAAGCGGTCGTGGTGGTTACCCATGACGACCGGCTGAAGCAATATGCCGACAAAACCTACCAGCTACTAGATGGACAGATCCGACTAGCAGATTGGTAAATCATCTCACTAAGCTAGACCGGGTGAGGGTCTGGCTTTTTTAGTTGATGGTTTCGTTAGGCCCGTTAAACCCTGGTGGCATGGGCTGAGATCAGACTTTTTTCTTTTTGCTGGACCCTTCTCAAACAAAAATTAAGGAAATTAGTAAAAAGGGGTTGCAAGATTAAACCGAGGTGTTATAATTATTAAAAATTGATAATAAAAACGATTAGGAAGTAGTAATCCTTGGTCTTGTAGGACAGTGAAGTGCTGGTTGGTGAAAAGCACGTGCAAGCTTGGATGAACGTCACCTAAAGGTGTATGCGATATTAAACCATACTGGGCGCTCCCATTATAGAGCTGACGATTAGTAGTTTTGATCGAATAACGAGTGATGCTTTTTAAGCATAAGTAAGGTGGTACCGCGTGAAAACGTCCTTTAGTCTATATGACTAAAGGGCGTTTTTTTATTATCAGAAAATGAGAAAAGAGGAGCAGGGGATGTTAGAGAAAAAGAATTGGAGCTGGCAATGGCTGCTAGCGATGTTGGTATTTGTATTTGCCAGCCTAAGTGCTGGCCAGGTGGCCCACGCTGATGACGGCCTGCAAAAAGTTAAAAAGGCCGGAGTCTTGAAGGTGGCGATTTCACCGGATTACCCACCTTATGAATTCCAGACTAGCAAAAACGGCAAGTCAACCGATGTCGGAATGGATGTTGAAATTGCCAAGCAGTTGGCCAAGGACTTGGGCGTAAAGCTTGAGCTCGATAATATGGACTTTGGTTCTGTCTTAGTCGCTGTGCAAACTGGTAAAGATGATATGGCTATCGGGGGTATTAACCCGACCGATGAACGTCGGCAAAGTGTTGATTTTTCAAAAATCTACTATAACGGTGGTCAAAGCTTCTTGATTGCCAAGAAGAACGCGAATAAGTACAAGTCTCAAAAGGACTTGGAAGGCAAAACGGTTGGTGCTCAAACCGGAACCCTCCAATATGACTTAGCCCAGCAAAAACTAGCTGGTGCTAAAGTTACCGGAATGGATAAGACACCGAACCTGATCTTTGCTTTGAAGACTGGTAAGGTCGCTGCGGTTGGAATGGAAAAGCCGGTCGCTGAAGCCTATGCCCAAAACGACAAGTCTTTGAAGGTTGTTTCATCAAGCTACAAGTTGGATGTGAATGAAACTGGTGCCGCTATCGCGGTTGCTAAGAACAACCCTGAATTGGTCAATGCCATTAATAAGTCACTGACTAAGATTCAAAAGCATGGTTGGATTGAAAAGTACTTAAAGACAGCCGCCACTTACATGAAAGACAACACCGACGATACTTCGATGGTACGGTACTGGCATTACTTCTACAATGGCTTCACTTACACAACCTTGATTGCCTTGGTTTCTGTTGCTGTTGGAATTGCCTTTGGAATTCTCTTGGCTTTGATGAAGATGTCCAAGTACAAGCTGTTGTCTTGGCCAGCAATTTCTTATATTGAAATTGTCCGGGGCACACCAATGATGGTTCAAGTTCTCTTGGTTTACTTCGGTTTGGGCGCTTTGATCAATTTGCCGGCCTTAACCGCTGGAATTATCGCAGTTTCGCTAAATTCAGGAGCCTATGTTGCCGAAATTATCCGGGGTGGGATTACCTCCTTGGATAAGGGCCAAAAAGAAGCCGCTAAGAGTCTTGGTTTGAGCCAAAAGGACACGATGCGTTTTGTGATTTTGCCACAGGCCTTTAAGAACATCTGGCCGGCTCTCGGAAACGAATTTATCTCAGTCATTAAGGAAAGTTCGATCGTTTCGATTATCGGGGTGACCGATTTGGTATACGAATTGAACATTGTCCGGGCCGACACCTACCGGGGTGTTGCACCGATTGTGGTCGTGATGGTGATTTACTTCTTGATGACCTTTATCCTAACCCGGTTGTTGAACTACTTCGAAAGGAAGATGCAGCATGACTAACCCACTAATTTCAATTAAAAACTTACAAAAGCAGTTTGGTGATAACGCTGTCTTAAAAGATATTAACGGCGATATCAATGAAGGCCAGGTGATTACCATCATCGGTCCGTCCGGGTCTGGTAAGAGTACCCTGCTCCGTAGCATTAACCAGCTCGAACGACCAAGTGCCGGTGTCGTTGACTTTGACGGCACGAACCTGGTGGACCAGACTGACCAGCAATTGGCGAAACTGGGTGAGCAGATTGGGATGGTCTTCCAAAGCTTTAACCTCTTTCCAAATATGACCGTTTTAGCCAACTTAAAACTGGCCCCCATGCGGGTTAAAGGGCTCTCAGATGCTCAGGCACAAGAAATTGCGATGAAGTATTTGACTAGTGTTGGCTTGGCCGAAAAGGCCGATGCTTATCCTAAGTCCTTGTCTGGTGGGCAGCAACAACGGGTAGCGATTGCCCGGGCCTTAGCCATGGAACCAAAGGTCTTGTTCTTTGACGAACCAACTTCGGCCTTAGATCCCGAAAACGTCAAGGAAGTCTTGAAGGTAATCAAGTCATTGGCCGACGGGACGATGACGATGGTGGTTGTTACCCACGAAATGAACTTTGCCAAAAAGGTTTCCGATGAAATCTGGTTTATGGCCGACGGCATTATCCAAGAAAAGGGTAGTCCCGAAGAAATTTTCAATAACCCACAAAATCCAAAGACCAAGGACTTCATCGGTAAGGTTTTGGAAGATTAAGTTCGATGTGCTTGCCAAGCATCGAACTAGATAAAAAGGTTACATGCACTGAGGGGGAGTCAAACCGTCTCACCCCAAAAATAAGACATTTCAGTAAAAATAGAGGAGAAAACTCATGACAGAAAAGATCGTACTCGCATATTCAGGTGGACTTGATACATCCGTCGCTATTCCTTGGTTGATTGACAAAGGCTATGAAGTCATCGCCGTTGTCTTGGACGTTGGCCAAGGTGGTAAGGACTTGGATGCCATCCAAAAGAAGGGACTCCAAGTGGGCGCAGCTCAGTCGATTGTCGTTGATGGCAAGGATGAATTTGCTGATGAATATGTGGCGCCAGTTATCTTAGCAAATGCCCTTTACGAAGGGGCTTACCCATTAGTATCAGCCCTATCACGTCCGTTGATTATTAAGAAGCTAGTCGAAATTGCCCATGAAAATGGTGCAACGGCGATTGCCCACGGCTCAACTGGAAAGGGAAATGACCAAGTTCGTTTCGAAGCAGCCATCCATGCTTTGGATGCAGACTTGAAGATTGAAGCCCCAATCCGTGACTTCCACTGGTCGCGTGAAGAAGAAATTGATTACGCCAAGGACCACGGTGTACCGGTTCCAATCGGCAAGGAATCACCATACTCAATTGATGCCAACTTGTGGGGCCGGGCCAATGAAGCCGGCATTTTGGAAGACCCCTGGAACCAGGCCCCAGCTGATGCCTGGGGGATGACAGTTGCCCCAGAAGAAGCACCCGATGAAGCCTTGTTCTTAGACTTGGATTTTGAAAATGGTTTGCCCGTTGCATTAGACGGTGAAAAGCTACCATTATCACAACTAATTGTGAAATTAAACCAAATCGCCGGAGCCCATGGAATCGGCCGGATTGATAAGATTGAAAACCGTTTGGTTGGAATCAAGTCCCGTGAAGTTTACGAGGCTCCAGCCGCAGCCGTCATTATGACCGCCCACAAGGACTTGGAAGACCTAACCTTGGAACGTGACGTCGCCCACTACAAGCCAATTTTGGAACAAAAGGTGACGGATTTGATCTATAACGCCTTGTGGATTACACCGCTCTTCGATGCCTTGCAGGCCTTTATGCAAGACACCCAAAAGGTTGTTAACGGAACAGTTAAGATGAAGCTTTACAAGGGTCAGGCGGTGGCCGTTGCTCGTAAGTCAGCTCACAATTCGTTGTATAACAAGAATTTGGCCACTTATACCGCAGCCGACAGTTTCGACCAAGTTGCCGCTGGTGGCTTTATCAAGCTCTGGTCTTTGCCAGGCATGGTTTACGAACAGGTTAACCACGTTCATTCCCAGTCAAAGTAAAGTAGTTAGTAGAAAGAGGATTGCCTATGTCAGATAAGTTATGGGGTGGCCGGTTCACCGGTCAAGCAGCTAGTTGGGTCGATGAGTTTGGCGCTTCGATTGGCTTTGATTACCAGTTGGCCGATGAGGACTTGGAAGGTTCACTGGCCCATGTCAAAATGCTTGGCCACCAAGGAATTATTGCACCTGAAGAAGCCGAACAAATCACAGCTGGTCTGCACGACCTCCAAGCTGACCTGGCTGCTGGCAAATTAAAGTTCTCGATCCAAAACGAAGACATCCACCTCAACATGGAGTCCTTACTGACCGAAAAAATCGGCCCAGTGGCAGGCAAGCTGCACACGGCCCGGTCCCGGAACGACCAAGTTGCCACCGACTTTCATCTGTGGGTCAAGCACCGTCTGCCGGCTGTCAAAGCAGTCATAACAGACCTGCAAAAGACCTTGCTAAAGCTAGCAGAAGAAAATGCGGACGTGATTATGCCGGGCTATACCCATATGCAGCACGCTCAGCCAATTAGCTATGGCCACTATCTGTTGGCCTACTTTGAAATGTTCCAACGGGACTTTGAACGCTTTGAATTTAACGAAAAGCATACCGACAAGTCACCGCTTGGGGCTGCCGCCTTAGCCGGGACGACCTTTCCAATCGACCGGGAAATGACGGCAGAAGAGTTAGGCTTTGCCGGTGTTTACCATAATTCCTTGGATGCCGTGTCCGACCGAGACTTTGCCCTGGAATTCTTGAGTAACGCTTCAATTCTAATGGTCCACTTGTCACGGTTGGCAGAAGAGCTAATCCTTTGGGGCACCTATGAATTTAATTACATCGAGCTTTCAGATGATTTTTCAACCGGATCATCAATCATGCCCCAGAAGAAAAACGCTGACTTCGCCGAATTGGTCCGTGGCAAAACCGGGTCTGTTTTTGGCAGCCTGATGGGCTTGCTGACGGTGATGAAGGGCTTGCCGCTAGCCTATAACAAGGACATGCAAGAAGACAAAGCATCTACCTTTGCTACGATGGATACCATTTTGGCCGCGGTCAAGGTCTTTACGGGAATGCTGTCAACTATGACAATCCATAAGGAAAAAATGGCTGCGGCTACTAAGGACGACTTTTCCAATGCCACCGAACTGGCTGACTACTTAGCAACGAAGGGGCTCCCATTCCGCCAGGCCCATGCAGTGGTTGGTGAGTTGGTGTTGAAGGGCATTCAAACTGGTCAAAGCCTGCAAGAAATGCCTCTGGCTGACCTGCAAGAGGCTAGTTCCTTGATTGAAGAAGACGTTTACCAAGAACTTGAATCAGATGTGGCGGTTAACCGTCGGACTTCACTCGGTGGCACGGCTGTCACTAATGTTTTGAAAGAAGTGGAGTCTGGGAAGAAGTCTTTATCGAACCGATAAAAACTATTGCAGATAAATCAATCCGTTGCTAGTTAGCAACGGATTTTTCTTTAAAAAAGATGTTATAATATTCTTACAAATGAAGGGACGGGCGTAAGCCTACCCAAAAAATCTGTTGTCGGCTAACAACAGATTTTTTTATTTGAGTAAAAATAAAAAAAGTGGGCCTCGACCGGCTAATCGAGGCCCACTCTGGCTATCACTTTCGATCAAGCCTTCGTTTTAGCCAAAATCGAACTAAAAACGTTAAGGACGATTTCAGTATATCGAAAATCAGCTGAAGCACAAATGAAGGAATCAAACCTTTCTCCTCCTTTCCAACGCCTTCTTTGGCGCCTAATGAGTTATACGGAAAAGGAGTCAATTAATTACAAAAAGCCAACCTTACCCAGAAATCTTTCTAAGTAAAGTTGGCTTTTGATTTGTGTTTTTAAGAGCTGGTTGTAGGCCCACCGACAATAAAAACGAGCAAAACAACCATCGTGTGTATAACATCAATAATTGTCAAAGTTTATCAACACATATCCATGCCCATTTTCTTGTATGAATCTAAGCTCTTAATTTTTAACTCTTCAACAGTGCAGCCCCGTTCTTCGGCTAAGGCGTTCATCAAAGTATCCATCATCATTAAGTCGTACTTCTTTTCAGGTTCTTCTTTTGTCCAAACCTGCATTTGTGCCATCATACCACCATCTTCGTGCTCGATGATGTGGCAGTGGTACATGAAGACTCCTTCGTAGTTGAACTTCATCTTGATGCGGACAGTTTCGCCAGGGTTAACCGAAACGGTGTCTTTGTAGCCGAGTTCGTTGGGGTAAGGGGCCTTACCGTTACGCGATACGATTTGAAAAGACCCACCGTGCATGTGGTAGGGGTGGAGCATTCCGCCACAACAATCGTTGGTGTTGGTGATGTCCCAGTACTCGGATTTACCAAGTTCTTGCCGGTCATCAATGCGCATCATGCCAAATTTCTGCCCGTTTATGCCAACCTCTTCGTCGGTTCCAGACAAAACGACCTGGTGGATGTGGGCATTTGGTTCGGGGTCAGGGTAAGGTGTGTTAGCCAAAACGGCAGGAATTTCACTGTCGTCCTTGGCAAAGTCTTTGATATTAAAGGTCAAAATTGGCGTGTCATCAGAGAAAAGGGTGACGGTGTCGCCTTCCTGGTAGTCCTTGAAGTCCAAGATGAACTCGGCCCGCTCGGCGCAGGTAATCATAAACTTGGTCATCTGCACGGGTTCAGGCAAGAGGCCGCCATCCGAAGCAATCTGGGTCATGACCAAATCGTCTGACAAATGCAGGCGCCATTCGCGCCTGTTCGACCCATCCAAGAACCGGACCCTTAACTTTTGCTTGGTGACATCAAAACTTGGATTAACAGTTCCATTAATCAAGGCAGTCGGACCGGCCGTCCCATCGGGGTCGTAATCGGCATCGTAGTCCCACTGGTTATCCTCGTGGAATCGGCGATCTTGCAACACCAGCGGAATATCATCGACCCCGTATGTCCGAGGCAAATTGAGGCTTTCTTCGTGGTCGTCTTTAACCAAGACTTCTGTGGCCAGCCCATGCCAGACATCCCAACCCGTCAATGGGCAGGGGTGGGCGTGGAGCCAAGTGGTTGAGGCCGGTTGGTCAACTTTAAAGGTGATTTCTTTGCTTTCGCCTGGGTAGACTGGAGCGTGGCAGCCCCCGTCAGTAAACGGACCGGGAACGTCTAGTCCGTGCCAGTGAAAGGTCGTCAATTCCGGCAAACTATTCTTTAGCATAACGTGATAAGTTTTTCCGCTTTGGAAAACAATAGTTTGCCCCAAGAGACTTTGGTTGTAACCCCAGGTCTTGGTCTTTTGGCCAGGAACAATCTGGGTCTCACCCGGCTGAGCGTGAACCGTCATCCAGACGTCAGTATCAGTTTCCTTGTCTGGCTTCAGTAATTCTGGAATGTTCAACGGTACCTGCGGTGAGTCGTAAACTTCCAAAGGGACGTAGCCACCGTCATGGTAGTCATAGGCCGACTCATTGAAAAAATAATCGTCGTAAATGGTCTTTTTTGTCTGTGCCATTATTCTTCTCCTTCTTTTCTCTATCGCCATTATACTAGAATTATTCTACTTTTGGTAATATTTGTGGTATTCTTGACACATTGAGAGAAAAAGGAGAGAGATAATGTCATTTAACCGAATTTTTCATTTTGTCATGGTTTTAGTTTGGGTCTACACGATTTACCTGGTGACGACCATGCAAGACATGGAGGCCATGTATGTGATGGCCGGCGGCATGCTGGTTCAATCACTGTACGCAGCCCTATCTAACCAAAAAAACTGCTAAATTTTTATTTTTTTAGCAAATAAAAGCCCAGCCCGGTTATCTAACCGAGCTGGGTTTTGTGTATTATTCTTCCTTTTGCTTTCGTTTTGGCCAGTAAGGAAAGGCCCACATGATAATGGCCGTCCCAACAACTGCCAAGGTTACGCGCAGCCAAAAAGGGTATTGGGCAAAGAAGTGATAGATGTTGCCGTGAACTTCCTTATTGAAAAAGTTGGCTACATTAATGACGGCTTCTGTTAAGGCAATTCCCCAAAAGATAATTGCCCGGTAATGTTTTTTAATCATAGCTTCTCCCGTTTTCTCTCTTTACTAGGAAAATTTTACAGGATAGGTTCTAATCTGAAAACCCCTAATTAAAACAAAAAAGGCACCGAGCTCCAGAGGGAGGACGGTGCCTTGGTTTGCTAATATTAGCCAACAATCTTCTCAATCTGCTTCAATTCGCTCAACTTCCATGACACATATGAGGTGTTATCAGGTGAAGTTTCGGTCACTTTCACAACTGGGACGTTGTTTTGCTTAGCGAGTTTGACAATCTTCGATACTGACCCACCCGTTGTCTGGGTGTTGTCAACCAAGAAGGCAATCTCGTGGTTCTTAATCTTGTTTTGGACATCGGCCAAGATGGCAGGAGATGGGTCGTTTCCTTGTTCGATGGCTTCAGAGAAGTCGTTTCCAACAAGGTTAACACCGAGGGCTTCGAGCATGTACTCGTAAACCGGTTCGGTCTCCAAGACTTCCTTGCCAGAGGTCTTCGCCTTTAATTCATTGATTTTCTTTGTGAGCGGTTCGAGCTTTTTAGCGTAGTCCTTAGCGTTTTGCTGGTAGTCAGCCTTATGCTTAGGGTCTTTCTTGCTTAATTCATCTGCCAAACCTTGGGCAGCCTTGACCATGTTGTCAGGGTCGTTCCACAAGTGTGGGTTAGCATTGTCGGCCTTGTTTAGGATCTCAGCCACGGTGACCACATCCGTGTTCTTGGATGTCTTGGCCAACTTGGTTAGCCAGGCATCATAACCAAGCCCGTTACCAAAGACGATGTCGGCATTTGAAATCTTTTTAGCAACGGAGTTGGTTGGTTCGTAGTCTTCTGGTGAGACGGATTGCTTGGTAATTACGGCTGAAACATCAGCGTGCTTGCCAGCAACGTCTTTGGCGAGCTCAGCATAGACATTGGTTGAGGCAACAATCTTTAATTTGCCATCATCTTTTTGGCCCTTTTCGCTAGCTTCTTGCCAAAGGGCGATGCCCAAGACAACGACAATAATCGCCGTCAAAACTGAGACGACTGCGGTAGTTCTTTTCATCTTCATTCCTCCAATGGGGGTATCAGGTGATCGGGTTGCCCAATTTTGCTGGCAACCAGCAGCTCATCGAGAATCTCCTTTAATTCGGGGGTCAAAACGAGGTCTTTACGGTAGGCAAAGCCGACTTTAAAGACCGGTTGGTCCTCATCTTTAATTGGTAAAGCAGTCACGCCGGGAATTGACAAAGCCTGGTGGGCAGCCATAAAGCTAATACCGCGGTTTTGTCGCACTAAGTTTAAAATCCCGTAGGGTTCTGACGAACTGAATAGGACGTTGGCTTGAAAATGAGCAGACCGGGCAATTTGCTCGAAGGCTTGCTTGTGGACAAAGTTACCCTTTAATAGGATAAAGTTTTCATCCTTGAGCTCTTCAAAACTGATGGCAGCCCTGTCTGCTAGAGGGTGGTCATCTGCGACCAAGACCGCAAAGGACTGCTCGTCAAATGGAATTAAGTTGAATTCGCTGTGGTCGATGTTTCCCAGGTAGCCGACAAAGGAAGCATCAATTTCACCGTTCTTCAACTTTTCGATGGCCTCTTGGGCCCCGACTTCCACGGTTTTCAAATGAGCCAACGAATGGTCCGACAATGCTGTTGCAATCGCAGGGAAGTAGGCAATCTGGATAATTGGCGGTAGGCCAATTAACAAAGTGTGGTCGTTTATCCGCTTAATTTCGGTCAGGGACACATCGTATTGTTCGACCATCAAAAGGGCATGCTGGCGCAAGACTTCGCCGGCGTGACTCAGCGAAATGTTCTTGTGAGCAGTACTCCTGGTAACCAATTTAGTGCCAATCTCTTTTTCCAAACGCTGGATAGCGAGTGAAACAGTTGGCTGCGAAATTTCAAATTGGTCCGAAACCTGTGAAAAGTTCCGGTACTTAGCTAAGGCTAAGAAATATTGTAGGTCGGTTATCCGCAATTGCTTATCTCCATGGTCATTTTCATGTATTATTCAAGCCACCTTCTATTATAGCAAATCCTGTCAAGCCCAAGGGTTATGGCTCAGGACGATTAGGGGTGAAGTGTTGGTTATTTTCAGATTTTATTATAGCGTATATATTTTATTTTTAATATATATGATATAATCAAAGCATGAAAAAAACAGAATTCGAATCATACAAGCGACCTAATGGCCGAGATGAATTTGATGAATGGCTACAGCAGTTGCCGTTATTAGATCGGGCCAAAATGTTACGGGTCATTGCCGATACACAAGAACAAGGGCTATTAGTTGCTCAGCGAATGACGTGGGTCAAAAAGATAGAAAAGGAAAAAAATTTATACGAGTTACGTAGTAAAACTGCTACTAATATTCAACGAGCCTTTTATTTTCATGTAGAGGAATCCCGTTACATTATTACACATGGTTTTACGAAGAAAACCCAGAAAACCCCTTTATCAGAAATTAAACACGCTCTTGACTTACGAAAAGAATGGAGGAGTCAGAATGAAGATAAATGATATCTTAGCTCGCGAACTACAAAATGAAGAATTTGCTAAACTATATCAACATGAAAAAGAACATTCTGCCACAGCACTTGCATTATATTATGCAAGAGAAGAAGCGGGACTTACCCAGGCAGATTTGGCGGAGCGAGCGGGTGTTCCTCAAGCCACGATTGCTCGTATTGAAAGAGGCGATAACGTAACTTTTGATAAAATGGATGAGATTGCTCATGCAATGGGGAAGCACCTTAAAGTAGAATTCGTTAATTAAAAAATCCAGTTGAGTTGAATCAACTGGATTTTTTGTTTCTTATTATTCGAAATACATAATCAATAATAAATGTTGCCACCATATAAGGAATCGCGATGGCAGCTAGGTAAGCCCAAAAGCTTAAGTGCAGGTGGTCAACGATCGCAGTAATCGTGAAAAAGGCAATTAGGTAGCAAATCACCGGCCAAATCCGTTCTTTTTTAAACATTCTCTCAGTCCTCTCTTTTTCTTCTGATGGTATTTTATCTTACCCAATCGGATTTGTATATATAGATAGAGATATTAGACAAGGGGGAGGAGCATCGTATAATATCTTTGAAAAGAGATATAGAGGGTTTTCCTTCTAAATTTAAAATCCATTGCCTGCTAGCAATGGATTTTTTATTGAAAAAGCCCCGTCCTGGCAGATGATTAGTTCATTTTAATCCCAGGTGATATACCAGTTCTTTTTATCTTGGGTTTCTTGTGCTTTTTGACCAATATCGGCCAGTTGCTTTCGGCGCTCATCAGACAAGTTGCCTTTAATGCGATTTTGAAATTTTTTATATTCCTCTTCATTTAGCTCAATAATATTATCGGTTGTGCGCATAATTGCCATGGTGACACCTCCTCATGCGTGATTCTATCGCCAGTATAACACCTCTATTTGAGGAATAAATCAGGCTGAGTGGATGTTAAATAAAGGTTTGGTTGAATGTATAACATTATGAAGGATAACCTAGTTTAGACCAATACAGATGTTTACCGTGTTATAATATGAATATAAAAAGGGGAGGCAAAAGGCCTCTTTTCAAAAGTCATTGTCTGCCAACAATGACTTTTTTTATTGAAAAAGTCCCGTCCTGCCAGACGAGACTTAGATGATTAGTCCTTTCGGTTATCTAACCATTTTTGCAGATTGATGAGGATTAATCCAGAGATAACTGTACTCACAATATCGCTCAAAAACTGCAATATAAAAAAGGGGAGGTTCATCAAAAAGCCTCCTTTCCGGTGCCGTGGAGCGAGCACCTAAAAACAGTTTACAATAAAACCCAACGAATTATAATAATATTTTAAAATAACGAGATGTATTTATAAAATAAGTACAAATAAAGCCAAATTGTATAATATCATAAAACAAAAGAGCCGCTCCTATTTTAGGAGCGGCTCTTTATTTGAAAAATGTTTACTTATTAGTCAAAGCTTAGTCAGCTGACAAAGCGTCGATTGGGTTCAACTTAGATGCGCGACGGGCTGGCAACATAGCGGCCAACAATGAGATCACGAGGGCTAAGACGAAGGCGGTCAAGACATTGCCAAATGAGATTTGAACAAAGGCGTAATCAGCAGTGCCCTTCAAGGCGGCGTTGACACCAACCTGGGCCAAGAAGGCAAAGGCAGTGGCAAAGATTGCTGAGAGAAGACCAGTAATCAATGATTCGGTAATGAACAACCATTGGATATCGCTCTTAGCTTCACCGATGGCCCGCAAGATTCCGATTTCCTTGGTACGGGCGGAAACTGACATGTACATCGTCACGATAATCATCAAG
The DNA here is from genome assembly GCF_059579415.1 of Fructobacillus sp. ChS1-6f1-1-27. NCBI lineage: Bacteria > Bacillati > Bacillota > Bacilli > Lactobacillales > Lactobacillaceae > Fructobacillus > Fructobacillus sp. ChS1-6f1-1-27. Next base: position 48,802 of record NZ_JCAOER010000004.1, read on the forward strand.
GCTGAAACAATCAATGAGATTCCGGCGATGGTTGCCAAAACGTTGGTTGCCAAGTTGACGTAAGTTTGGGCTTGGTTAATAATGCTCATCACTGAAGAAGTGCTGTACAAGCGGTTAGATGAACTATCCTTAATCTTGTCAATCTTCTTAGTGGTTGCTTTGACGTTGTCCATGTCATCAATCTTCAAGTTCAATGAAGTTGGGGCAGTTGACAAACCAGCCTTGGCCATTGCATCGGTAAGGGTTTGAGTATTGATAATTCCTTGACCAACACCTTGGCTGTTAGCCTTCACAACTCCACCAATTTTGGCGTTGATTGTAACGGTGCTTGCTGATTGTCCGTTTTGAACTTGGTAAGTCAAAGTGACGTCCTTACCAACAGCGTCCTTGTAGTTGGTGATACCAAGTTGCTTTGTAACTGTGGTTTCATCCAAGAGCACTTCGCCAGACTTAGGCTTGTGGCCAGCTTCGATGGAGTCAGTCGTGTCTTCGGAAGTCCAGTTAGCCAAAGTTGTGACAGTGGCATTCTTACCATTGTAAGAAGCGGTCACGTTCGATGCGTTGTAGGAGTTTTCAACCTTAGAAACGTGGCTAACGCCCTTGATTTGCTTGATTTGGTCATCAGTAAAGCTTTGCTTATTACCAGACAACAAGGCGGCAATGTTTGATTGACCCTCTGATTCCTTACTGTAGCGAGAAACTGTGACGGATTGAGGGTTGGCCACCTTGGTAATCTGGTCACTAATATAACCAGAAATTCCATTACCAAGACCTGAGAACAAGACCACAGCAAACAAACCAATGGCCGTTCCCAAGATAATCAAGGAATTGTGCTTCAAGTTGTACTTGAAGTGCTTGGTAGCGGTCCGGATACTTGCGCTCTTTGGAAGTGGGCGTGAACCAAGCATTTCCTTATCGGTAGCGCCAAATGCAGGCTTGATCCGGTCGTCAGATTCGATTTGGCCTTCGGCCAAACGGACAATCCGCGTACCGGCATCAGCAACCGCCTGTGAGTGGGTAACCGTAATAACCAAACGGCCTTCCTTGGCAATTTCATTCAACAAGTCCAAGACTTCTTGAGTGTTTTCGGCATCCAAGGCCCCAGTTGGTTCATCGGCAATGATGACCTTTGGGTCAGAAGCAAGAGCTCGAGCAATGGCAACACGTTGCTTTTGACCACCAGATAACTGGTTGGGGTACTTCTTCATTTGAGCACCCAAGCCGACCTTTTCCAAGAGTTCCTTGGCCCGGTCTTCACGTTGCTTCTTATTTAAAGTCGTCATATCCAAAGATACTAAGACGTTGTCAAAGACTGACAAGTGAGAAACCAAGTTGTAAGACTGGTAGATGTAACCGATTGTCTCACGACGGTACCGGTCCAATTCCTTTTCTTGCTTGTGGTCAAGCAACTTGCCCTTCACTAAGACTTGGCCAGAGAAGTTTCGGTCCAAGCCACCGATGATGTTCATCAAAGTTGACTTACCACCACCAGATTCACCAAGAATTGACACGAAGTCACCGAGGTCAAAGTCAAGGTCAATTCCTTTTAGGACAGGAAATTCTTCCTGGCCCAAGAAATAAGACTTTTTAATGTCTTTTAGCTCTAAGTATGCCATATGCTTCCTTTCAACAATAAACTTAAATATGGATTGACTATATTAAACCTTTTATTGAAATAAATGTCAAGCTATTATAAAATAAATTTATCGATAAGGAGAGAGCCTTTGAAACGAGAAGAATTAAAACAATTAAACCGGCAAAAAATCTTAAAAGCCGCCACTGATTTGATGGTTGAAGACGGAATACGAGCCACTGGATTAAAGGATGTTAGCCAAGCGGCCGGCATCTCAATCGTCACGATGTATAAGTACTTCTCAACCAAAGAAGACTTGGTTGAGCAGGTCGTCTTGGACTACCATAAGGTTCACTTTGAACCAATCGTGAAAATGGTTCAAGACGAAGATGCTAGTTTTGCCCAAATTATTCAGGCCTTTAAAAAGGAGAGCGAGGACAGTGCTATCCGTTTAGGAATGGCGACTTTCAAAGAGTTCCAACAGGTGATTAAACAGTCACAAGTTGTCGAAGACTACCTATATAATAGTCAGATGTCTCTGATGTATTCTTTAATTAAAAAAGGCCGGGAAAGTGGTGAGATTCAAACAACTGCCAGCGATGACGTTATTTTGATGGTCCTATCCTGGGTCTTTGCAGAGCTTGGTAAGATCGATACAGACTTAAGCCCCAAGCAAATTGAAGGGCTCCAAGCCTTCTTCCAGTATGGTGCGGCTGGCCGGCCCAAGAATGAGCCGGGAGCCTTTGACCAAATCAACCAAGGTTAACCTCAAATTATTTTATTTCAATTTGAGGCTTTTTTTATGCCTTATTTTACCTAAAGGTTACGGATGTAATCGATAAAACAACGGCTCAAAAAAAGTGTTGGAGATATTGGTAGAAATAGCCTGCAATTTGTCAGCAAACTGTCTCATTATAAGGAAAAGTGAGGATAAGCTACCTGTTTGACTATACTTTTTCTCCAGGAATAAAATAATTTTGTTAAATAGCACGGGAATTTCCCCGGGTTAAAGACTAAAAAAGGAGCCGTCTCATAATGAAGACACCAATCGAAATTTTGAATAACCCCTTCTTGAACAAGGGTACTGGCTTCACGATGGAAGAACGGAAGGAACTCGGCGTTGCCGGCTTGCTTCCTCCTCGTGTGCAAACGTTGGAAGAACAATCTGACCAAGCCTACCAACAGTTCTTGTCTAAGCCATCTGACTTGGAAAAGCGCTTGTTCTTGATGGAAATTTTCAACACGAACCACACATTGTTCTACTACTTGTTCTCACAACACGTGGTTGAATTTATGCCAATCGTTTATGATCCAGTGATTGCTGACACGATTGAAAACTACTCAGAATTGTTTGTTGACCCACAAAACGCTGTGTACTTGTCAATTGACGAACCTGACGTAATGGAATCAGCCTTGAAGGCTGGTGCCGATGGTCGCGACATCAAGTTGATCGTTGTAACTGATGCCGAAGGTATCTTGGGTATCGGTGACTGGGGTACTAACGGTGTTGATATCGCCGTTGGTAAGTTGATGGTTTATACTGCAGCTGCTGGTGTTAACCCTGAAAACGTTTTGCCAGTTGTCTTGGACAACGGAACCAACAACCAATCATTGTTGGACAACCCAATGTACTTGGGTAACCGTCACGAACGTGTTCGCGGTGAAAAGTACACGCAATTCGTTGACAGCTTTGTTGAAGCTGCTGAAAACTTGTTCCCTAACTTGTACTTGCACTGGGAAGACTTCGGTCGTTCAAACGCCGCTGTTATCTTGGACAAGTATAAGGACAAGATTACGACCTTTAACGATGACATCCAAGGAACTGGTATCATCACTTTGGCAGCCGCTTTGGGTGCCATGACGATTACTGGCGAAAAGTTGTCTGACCAAACTTATTTGACATTCGGTGCTGGTTCAGCCGGTGCAGGTATTGCCAACCGGATGTACGAAGAAATGTTGCAAGAAGGTTTGTCAGAAGAAGAAGCCCGCAAGCACATCTACATGGTCGACAAGCAAGGTTTGTTGTTCGATGATATGGATGACTTGACTCCTGAACAAAAGCCATTTGCGCGTTCACGTTCAGAATTCGCCAACGCTTCAGAATTGACGAACTTGGAAGCCGTTGTGAAGGAAATCCACCCAACAATCATGGTTGGAACTTCAACGCAACCAGGTGCCTTTACCAAGGAAATCGTTCAAGAAATGGCCGCTCACACTGAACGCCCAGTTATCTTCCCATTGTCTAACCCAACTAAGTTGGCTGAAGCAAAGGCTGAAGACTTGCTTGAATGGACTGATGGTAAGGCCTTAATCGCCACTGGTATCCCTGTTAACCCAATCGAATACAAGGGTACTACTTACGAAATCGGACAAGCTAACAACGCCTTGGTTTACCCAGGACTTGGACTTGGTACTATCGCCTCAACCGCTAAGGTTTTGAACGATGAAATGATTTCAGCTGCAGCCCACTCACTTGGTGGTATCGTTGATACTGCTAAGGCCGGTGCCGCTGTCTTGCCTCCTGTTTCAAAGTTGAGTGTCTTCTCTGAAACAGTTGCGATTGCCACTGCACAGTCTGCCGTTGACCAAGGAATTACGAAGGAAAACATTTCTGACGTAAAGAAGGCCATCGAAGACTTGAAGTGGGAACCTAAGTACTAAGATTTAGTACATTCTCTTCACAAAAACAAACAAAAACAAACAAAGCAAAGCAACAAATAGGAAAAGGACGTTAAGTCCTTTTTTTAGACGAAAGAACTTCAAGTGGGATGACTAAAAATGCTCCTTTTACTAGTCATATTCTCCTACTTTTTAGTCTTGTTTGAATGCTGTTGCTGTTTGATAACAACCTAGTCGGTAATTAGGTCACATCAGAACCCGTTCCTGCGTCAAGATTGTCCTCTTTGATGCAAATAATTTTAAAAGAATTAACTTTGTTCAGGGGGATGATTGTGCAAAGCGTTGGGCGCCTCACCTTTCACCGATGGCCTTACTCGAACTCTTGCTTGAGTTTTGGATGCCTACAGATCCATTAACTTAGCGCATTGTTTTTGTCATGTTCTAGCAAATAAAAACCGGGCAACCGCAGGTTAATCCCTGTGGTTGCCCGGTTTTTTATTTGTCAGCCTTAGTCAAAACTCTTTGTCCTAGCCTTTATTAGTGCACTACAACCAACCAAAAGGGCATCATTAACGTGGCTGCAATCGTGGAAACCAGCGAGATATTCGACGCTAACTGACTTTCCTTGTTAAAGGCCATCGCGTAGTTAACAGCGACGGTTGCCACCGGGGCGGCCATCATAATTACCATTGTCGCTAAGGCGACATCATTCACGGCCAAAACATGGGCAGCAGAAGCGACGACTAAAACACCCGAAAAAGCCGCAGGGACTAAGACAACTTTGGCCAAGGAATAGTACCAAGCTGTTTTGTTGGTCAAAGCTTTTTGAATTGGTACGTTGGCTAGGTTGGCACCGATGGCAAGCCAAATTAGTGGGGCGGCCAAGCCGGCTAAGAGCTTCAACCAGGCATACAACCAAGGTAAGGTTAGGTCAATCCGGTAAAAGGCGGCGTGGGTCAATACTCCGGTGGTCGCATCATGGGCTGCCACCGTTGGCATGATTGGTTGCAAGACCCAGAGAAACAGTCCTAGGAAAGTCGCAATGATGTTGGGGTTTAATAGGAGGGTTTTGAGGTGCTTTTTTTCAAAACTTTGCCCAGACATTTTGATATAGGCATAGGAATATAGTAAAATCCTGTAAACAATGTCAAAGACCGAGGCATACATGATGCCCTTAGCCCCGTACAAGGCCCCGGCGATGGGCATCCCAAAGAAAGTTGTTGAGCCAAAGGTGGTTAAGACTCCCAAAACTGACCGCTTTTCACGGTCATAGTGGGGGTAAAGCAGGGGTGCTAGGACAATCAGTGCCAGGTAAACAATCACGGCCCAGATCAAGACGTTGACCGCTTGGCGAAAAATTGTTTGGTTGAGTGGCGTCAAAAAAGAGGTAAAAGCCAAGAGGGGCAAGGCGACCGACATGGTCAGTGAGGTCAGTGTTTTGACGGCATCTGCCGTTAGAATTTCACGGCGGCGGATATAGTAACCCAAGACGATTGTCCCGATTGTTTCGAGAATGGCGGTCAAAAAGGTACTGCTCGTAAAGGTGCTGGTAATCGCTGCAAACATATTGTCCCTCGCTCTCTAAGTTAAATCGGCTTTTTCTCGATTATAGGGGCGAATTATACGAAAGAGCGGTCTTTTGTCACATAACATAACACCGTAACCGTGGCTGCAAGAGCTAAACCGAGGGTGTTTTTTCTAATATAAGTGGACTGGCCCAACTGCTGGCAGTAATTCCTTGTCATGCTTTTAGTTACTGAGAACTTTAAAAATCTAACCGACAAATTCACCCGGTTTTACCAAAAAGTTGTCGTCAAAGTCGTGGGCTCGGGCATGGTCGAAGTTTGTTAAAGAAGTCGAAACCATATCTTCCAGGGCGTTTTCCGTATAAGAACCTAGGTGAGGTGTGACAATTACCCTAGGATAGAGAGACTGAAAGGTTTTCATGATGGAGCCGGGTTGGTAAAAGGCATCGGGTTGGTCCTGGCCGAAGTACTGGTTTTCGTGGGTCACCACATCGGTGGCAAAGCCGGCGATGGTTTTGTTCTTGATGGCCTTGATGATTGCCCGCTCATCGGTAATTTCACCTCGGGCGGTGTTGACCAGGATGGCGGAGGGCTTCATTTGGGCTAGTTCAGTTTTGCCAAAAAAGCGACCATCGATGCCAGGAATATAAGGGGCGTGCAGGGAAACAATGTCGGCCTCAGCCAAGACAAAGGCTAAAGTCCCATACTTAATTCGCAGGCTGGACCCGGCGCCAATGGCACTGTTGATATCAAAGCCAATTACGGTTGCACCAACACCTTGCCAGAGTTTGGCTTCAGCTAGGCCAATCCGACCGGTGCCAACAATCCCAACCGTCAAGGAGTGTAATTCCGGTTTTAAGGCTAAGTTTTCGACCCGGAAGTCGGCATTTTGACTGTTTGAAATTGCCCGAGTTAACTGGCGGTGTTGGATAATGCCAAGCGTAAAGGCCAGTTCTGCCACGGCAAAGGGGGAATAAGCCGGTACATAGGCGACAACTTGCTTGTTTTTTCGAGCAGCGTTTAAATCAATATGGTTATAGCCGACGGTCCGAGTGAAGACGTAGCGAATACCGAGCTGGTTGAGCCGGTCCAAGACAGTTTTGTCGGCCTGGTCGGAAGCCCGGATTAAGACGCCGTCGCAGCCAGCTGCCATGTGAACGGTGTGCAGGCCGAGGTGCTTGCTAGTTAAGACCAGGTTGTACCGGTCTTGGTTAATTTGTTGGAAGTAGGGGATTTCGTTCTCGCGGGTTCCAAAAGACAAAATTTTAAAAGTCATTATTCTCTCCTTCCTGTTTTCACTGTGTTAGTACTTGTAAAACCATTAGCCATAGTGGCATTGCGACTGTGGCAGCAATCGTCGAAATTAACGAAATGTTGGCCGCTAACTGCCCCTCTTTGTTAAAGGCAATTGCGTAGTTGACCGCCACGGTTGCGACCGGGGTTGCCATCATTACGACCATCGTTGCCAGGGCCACTTGGTTGACTGCCAGCAATCCTAAGGCTGAACAAGTGGTGACTAGGCCGGCAAAGATGGCGGGAATGCAGATGATTTTTACAAAGGAGTAGTACCAGGCGGTTTGGTTGGCCAGGGCCTTAGTGACAGGGGTGTTCGCCAAGCTTGCGCCAATTGCCAACCAAGCCAAGGGGGCTGCTAACCCTGCCAACAACTTTAGCCAGGTGTAGACCCAGGGTAAGGTTAAGTCGATCCGGTAAAAGGCGACTTGAACAAGAGCCCCACCGACCAAAGGCTTAGCCGCAATCGTTGGCATGACCGGCTGCAAAACCCATAAAGCCAGGCCGATAAAAGTCGCCAAAACAATTGGGTTCACCAGCATTGTTTTGAGGTGTTCTTTTCGAAAAGTCTGTCCGGACAAACGGATATAGGCGTAGGAATACAAGAAGATCCGGTAGCCGATATTAAAAACGGAGGCATACATAATTCCTCTGGCCCCATACAAGGCGCCGGCAATCGGCATCCCAAAGAAGGTTGTCGACCCAAAGGATGAGAGGACGGCTAAAACGGTTCGTTCTCCCCGAGAGTACCTGGAATAAAAGAGTGGCGTTAAAATAATCAAGGCCACGTAAACGACAATCCCCCAAACTAAAACCGAGGTGGTTTGCTGTAAAATTTCTTGGTTTAACGGTACTAAAAAGGAAGTGAAGGCTAAAAGTGGCAGGGCGACAGACATTGTAATCGAAGTTAAAGTCTTAACGCCATCCCGGCCAATCACTTGGTGGAAGCGGAGCCAGTAGCCAAGGCTAATCGTGCCAATCGTTTCTAAGATTGCCGTTAGAAAGGTTGGCTTGGTAATTGTTTCAAGGACAGAGGAAAACATGGTGGGACTCCTTTCGTGAATAAAATAACAATTTGTGCCTCGATTATAGCACGAAAGTTTATATTTTATAATTTAATTGCGAATTTTATACATTTTAAAACAAAAAGTACAAGAAAAAAGACCACTGTCCGAAAGAATCGAACAGTGGTCGATATTTTATTTGGAAAAAATTTAATCAATCTTCCGCCACTTAGCATCAAAGGCGAAGCGGGCGACAAAGAGTCCGAGTGGCAGGAACATCATAATCAAGATCGCCTTGGTGACCCATTCGGCCCCGGTACCGATGTTATTCAGCCCGAGGTTGTAAACCCCGCGGTAGATGTAAAGACCAGGCACCATAATCACAATTGACGGCACGGTCAGCGTAATCCGGGGGTAAAGGGTCCGGTGGTTAATGCAAGAGGCCAAGAGGCCAGCGATTAAGGCTCCGATAAAGGCAGCCGCTGCCGGCTGGAAGTGGACCAGTTCGACTAATTCTAACCGGGAGGTGTTGGCGACCGCCCCAATCAAGCCGGCTGTCATCGCCATCTTGGCCTTGGAATTAAACATCACCGAAAAGCCGAAGACCCCAGCAAAGGAAGCGGCTAACCGGCAGAGTACTAATGGTACTAGTCCTAAGCCTTGCGGCAAAAAGTTTTGCGGCTGAAAACCAAAGACCAGGGCCAGCAGCCAGCCGACCAAGGTTGCTGTGATGATTGTCAGCAAGGCAAAAGTCAACCGCTCCAGTCCCGACCGCATGTCATTCTTGGTGATATCCAAGATACTGGTGATGTAGGGGAAACCGGGGATGACAAAGAGTAAGGCCCCGATGTAGCCGGCTTCGTGGGCCGATGCCACTGGCAAGAATAAGGCGAGTAAATGCAAAACGATAAAGTAGGTCAAAGAGGCTGCCCCAACGCCCAAGGCAGTTGTCGCCACCGAAGTCCAATGGTGGGCGCCCAAAACCTTGCGGGTGTACTGGCCAATGCCGGCTCCAAAGAAGCAGCAGACCATTTCGATCCAGCCACCACCGAGCAAAAAGATAAAGCCGGCACAGGCTAAGCCGGCCGCCAAGCCGGATTGGATTTTCGAATAGTTACTTGGTTCTTGCTTGATTTCACTCAAGCGCTGGTGGATTTCCAACGGGGTCTTGTCAGCGTAATCGCTGGCAAAGTGCAAAACAAAGTCCCGCAACAAGGCCAACTTGTGGGTGTTAACCCCAGAGCTTGGCAAATTCAGACTTTCAGTGAAGGATTCAACGCCGTCAAAGCAGGTGACCGTTAACGAAGTAAAACCAATATCGGCTGAACAAGTCATCTGCAAGGCCCGGGCAACCGTGTTCATCGCATCCCGAACCCGCCAGGCTCCAGTCCCACAGGACAAGAGCAAGAGCCCAACCCGGCCAACAATCGAGGCCCGGACCCGGAGCGAAGCCTCCCGGGCAGGAACGGGCTCGCCGGCAATCACCTTCTCCCAGCGGATCGCCATATGGTGGTGGAGTCTGCCGGGATTATTGGTATCTGCCAGAGCGGCCTTAGTCGTTTGCGTGGTCATGGTTTTTCCTTCTTTAGAGAGCTTCTTAAAAACGTCAATATAGGTAATATGATAGGCTTTTGGCCCTTGTTTTTCAAGGTGGGGTGGGAGAAAAATTATTGATTTATTGATTAGGTAGGTGTATCTTTTAGGCAAACAATTAAAGGGAAATTCGTCTTTGTAAAGAAGGTTGATGATGGAAAATGAAGTTGTTTTGGCAAATAAAGAGCTGACGGTTTCACCAACTGGCTTGAATAAGTTTCTTTCGTTCAAAACTGCAATTGTAGTGCCTGTGAAAGACATCAAAAATGCAACAGTCGATGAAAGCATCCTAAAAGAAGCCAAGGGAATCCGTAATTTAGGTACAGGCTTACCAAATTATTTTGGTGGCTCTTTTACAAAGAACGGTCAGAAAACATTTTTTAATGTAAAAAAAGGTGAAAAACCAGTCGTTATTTCATTGGAAAACGAACAATACACTCGCCTTGTCTTGGGCGTTGAAAATCCGGAAGAGGTTGTCCAGACCATTAATCAAGCAATTGCTTAATGCTACGGAGGTGAGTGGTTTACTCACTGTGTTTTTAAAACGTGTTATAATATTGTCAAGAAGTTATTGAGGAGCGTGCACCTCCTTCAAGTCATTGCCGGCCAGCAATGACTTTTTTTGTATCAAAAAAGCCTCGGTCGGCCAACCGAGGCACGTGTAATTAGTCTTTTTGGTCTAACCACTTTTGCAACTTGTATAGTATGAATCCAGATAGAACTGAAGTTGTCACACCAAGTACAAGAAGCACCAAGAAATTATTGAGGCTCATCGCGTTCACCTCCTTTCAGGGTGTAAATCACCCGTCCATATTTTACAGGAAAGAAAGTAAGCACATCGGCCTTTATTATTGTGATTATTTGGTTGTTATCACGTAAAATATAGTAGTTGGTTGCTCTTAAATTGTGTATAAGGAATATCTTTTAATGGCTTAAAATCTGGTATAATGAAACTGGAAGTAACGGAGAGGTATTTACCTCTTTCAAGTTCATTGCTGGCAGGCGGTGAACTTTTTATTATGATATGATTTGAAAGATTTATTATTTTTAGTTGAGTAGTTAACTTAAAAAAATGTGTTATAATCTGGTTGAAAAAATAGAGGGGGGCATTCACCTCTTGTAAGACACCGTCGACCAGCGGTGTCTTTTTTTGTGCTGAAAATTAAAAAAGCCAAGACCTTCAAACGGTCTTAGCTTACTATTGTTACTTACTTTTCTTTTTCAGCTCGATGTTTTTAAAACCAAATCCCCAAAAGATAGCAATTAGGTAAATAATGGCCATTGGCCAATAAATAAACGGGTGGCTGTAAAAGGCAAACATGGCGAGCAGCCACACGGTGGCAACAATTTTCTGGTAAAGCGGTTTAATAATCATTGGGAAACCTCACTCTCTTCTCTTTTATTTTATCCAAACTAGTAAAAGTGTATCAGTTATCTAATTTGCGTGTGTAATAGCGAAATGACAATTGGATTAAAATCAATCAAGGAAAGTGTCTGAACGGGTAGTTAAAATCTATTGCAAGCCTGATACAACTAAATGTTAACAACCTTTGCTTTCCAAAACACTACCAACCCGCTATATTAAGAACAAAGGAGCAACTAATGGTAATCGGAGAAAAGATAAAATTACTGAGAAAAGCTCAGAACCTGACCCAAGAACAATTGGGCCAAGAATTGCACTTAACTCGTCAAACGATTTCGAGTTGGGAAAACGGGAAAAGTTATCCAGGGATTGCAGATATTGTGGCTATTAGCGACACCTATCAAATTTCTTTGGACGAACTGATGAAAGAGGATTATGAAATGATGGAACACTTTGAAGCGATTGATGGCCGGTATAACCGGCAGAAAAACTTATATACAGTTGCATATTTAATTAATATTTTTTACCTGCTATTTGAAATTACGAATCATTATCTAAACCTACCAACTGGGTTAACGGCTGTCGTTGGACTAGCCGGAATCGTCGTTGTAGCCATTTTGTATTCGACTATTCAAGAGCCAGTCAATCTTTTGAAAAATAAGTGGGCACTATTAGTTGTCATCGTTGCCTTCTTATACTTTTTCAGTCTTGCGATGTCGACTGGGTTGACGGGAAACGCTAGTTACCGTGATGGTATGGTTGTTGGCTCAGCTGTGAAGTTGTTTTTGGTAACTAGTTCCGCCTACTTTGTACCACAGGTGCCTAGTCAGTTTAAGAATAAGAATTAAGTTTTAAAAAATGAATAAAAGAGCCCTGAAATTTTCAGGGCTCTTTTTGTGTCCAAAATTAAACAGTTAAACAGTTAATGTTACTAAAAAATTTAAAGCTGACTAAATAAAATGATTTTATTGCGTATAAATATATATGGCGTTGTAGTTAGGCGCCGGGAAAGGAGGTAGTGACATGACTTTCTTTTTAATCTGCTTGCAACTGCTTCGCGCCGTGCTAATTGAGATATTAACTGCGGTGTTATCGGAATTAGCATTAACTAAGTTGCGAAAATGGTTTAGTCGAAAGGACTAAGCTAAAAAAGCTCCGGTTGGCCGACCGGGGTTTTATACATAAAAAAAGCCCATCGCTGGCCGGCGGTGGACTTTTTAGAAAAGAGTTTGTAGTGACTTTTCTTATTTAATCTTGTCTATATTATAGCATAGAATTTTCTGCTTAAACGAAGAACACTAACCCAAATCCTTCTTATAAATTGCCTCGCCTGTGTTACCCACCAGCAAGACGTCACAGATATCAATGAACAAACCGTGTTCGACGACCCCGGTCAAGGCCTTCAGGTCCTTGGCCAATTGGGGCAGGTCGGTTTGACCAGTGATGTCAACATCGATAATGTAGTTCCCGGAGTCGGTGGTTAGGTAGTTCCCATCTTCTTGAATCCGGTAAACGGGGGATAAGTTGTGCTTTTTGAGGTAGTTAAAGACATGGTGGACACCGAATTTGACAACTTCAACGGGGAGCTTGAACGAACCTAAGAATTCGTGCTGCTTGGAAGAGTCAACGACCCAGATGTTCTTAGTTGAATTGCTGGCCACAATTTTTTCGAAAAGCAGGGCGGCCCCGCCCCCCTTAATACCGTTTAAGTTACCATCGACTTCGTCGGCCCCATCGACGGTCACGTCAATCCGGTCAACGGCGTCAATATCGACCACTTTTAGGCCAAAGCCTAAGGCCAATTGAGCCGTTTGGGCTGAAGTTGAAACGCAGGTGATGTCCATGTTTTCGTCATGGGCTTTTTTGGCGAGTAAATCAATGAAAATGGAAGCAGTCGACCCAGAGCCGAGGCCAACAATGGCATGGTCTGGGATGAGTTCGACTGCCATTTGAGCTGCTTTAACCTTTTGATCGTTCACGTCAAATCCTCCAACAAGTGGCAGTAGTAATCATTACTTCTATTATAGCAGATATTGCCCGCCTAGCGGGGTGGTTCGGCCGACGAAATTGACCGGTTTTCCTGTCTTTTCTTCCTATCTTTAGTAAAATAGACCTTGAAGAAAAATTTCTAGAAATGACAAATGCAGGAAGGAAACGGCATGGTCAAGCAAGTAACAATTATCGGGTCGACCAACATTGACAAGGTGACCCGGGTTCCCCGGCTCGCCTCAAGTGGTGAAACACTGTCAACGCCCCAGCACCAAGAAGAGGTCATGGGCGGCAAAGGGCTGAACCAGGCAGTGGCCGTTGCCCGTTCGGGCAGCCAGGCCAACTTTATTACCAAGGTCGGCGCTAGTTTTGACCTCAAAAGCCATATCCAAGAAGACGGATTAAACTTAGACTACGTCTTGCAGGCCGACCAGGCCGAAACCGGCCAAGCTTACATCACGGTTTCCAAGGCGACCGGCGATAACATCATCTATGTTTACGAGGGTGCCAACGGCGAATTGACTGCTAAAGACATTTGGGACCAAAAGGCCGCCTTTGATGACGCCGCCTTTTGCCTGGCCCAGTTAGAAGTCCCAGTCGAAACGGTCTTGGCCGGCTTCAAGGATGCCCACAAGGCTGGCGTTTTAACAGTGCTGAACCCGGCCCCAGTTCCAGCTCAAGAAGACTTACCGAAAGAACTCTTGGCCGAAACGGACTTGGTTATTCCAAACGAACACGAAGCGGCCCTAATCACCGACATCCCGGTGACCGACCGGGAATCTTTGGTAAAAAACGCCCAGTTCTTTTTTGACGCGGGCGTCAAGCACGTCTTGATTACCTTGGGTGACAAGGGGGCCTTTTACCAGTCAGCTGACGGCAAAGAAATCATGGTTTCAGCGATTAAAACCACTGCCATTGATACCACGGCAGCTGGTGACACCTTTATCGGTGCCCTGCTTTCTCGCCTGGTGCCATCCTTTGATAATATTGAAGGGGCAATCCGTTTTGGAGTGGCGGCTTCATCACTGACGGTTGCTAGGCCAGGGGCCATCCCATCGATTCCACGCCAAGAAGAAATCTTGTCCCAGTTGCCAAAGGCCAAGTAAGGGAGGTTGTCATGCAAGTTGCTGATATGGGCCTAATCCGTAAGGATTATTGGTTATCTTTGCAAGAAAAGGGCCAAGATGAAGCCGGCCAGCCTTGGCCAGTCCTGGACTACCGGGTCCTCGCCTTTTCTTTTGAAGACAACTTAGTGATCTCTTGGGACCAAGCCTTTCCGGGCCCAAACCCAACTAATTTAATTCCCGGTTTGCTGCAAGACGGGCAAGTTTTGAATTTGGAATTGGTCCATGGAATCTATCATTTCGATACAAATGGCCAAGATAGTGATAAAATTTATCATGTAACGATTAACACGGTTCGGTCATAAGGCTCGCCGCTAATCGATTATCATAATTTAAAGGAAAAATTAATATGAAAAAGTTTTTAGCATTTATCTGGAATTGGATTGTGCCAATTGCAGTTGGAATTGCGGTTTACTTAGTTGTGACCACTTTTTGGGTCAACGTCGTGACCATTAATGGGGACTCGATGGCCCCTAACTTGTTAAATGAACAAAAGGTCCTGGTTACTAAGACCCATAATGTGAAGCGGGGGGATGTCATCGTCTTTGACGCCCGCAAGGAAGACCCTCGGATTGAAGCTGGTAACAAGGACTACGTCAAGCGGGTTATCGGTGTTCCCGGTGATACGATTGAATACAAGGACGGCACCCTTTACGTCAACAACAAGAAGGTCAATGAATCCTTTATCTCAGATGACCAGCAAGTTTCTGGAACGGAAGCTAGCTTTGGTTCTAGCTGGTCACTTGGTAGCCTTTCTTCAACTGGTTTGTGGAAGAAGGATGACCAAGGCAAGACCGTTGTGCCAAAGGGAACTTACTTCGTTCTTGGTGACCACCGCTCTGTTTCAAACGATAGTCGTTACTTCGGCTTTGTTTCAAAAGACCACGTCATCGGCCGCGTCTCAGTACCGTTCTGGTACAGCAAGACGGTCCAGAACAATATTAGTAAGGAACGGGACCACTTCTTTGCTTCATAAGTTTGGCTAAATAAAATGACCAACAAGGGTTTCCTTGTTGGTCATTTTTTGTGAGGTGAAAAGTTTGGGTTAGTGATTAGTGGTTTTGGGCTTCGAAGCGAATACCAGCTTCAATTAATTGGGCTGGGGCATCGTCCATTGCCATGTTGGCTTGGATAATGACTAGCTTATCAGTTTCCTGGTCCGCTTTTTCCATGGCGGCCACTAATTCTTCTTCTGTTGAAGCTTCGATAAAGTCGTATTGGTTGGCCTGGCCACCAAAGGCGTTGGCGATTTGGTCATAGCGGTACTTTGGCACATCGTTATAGGATTCGTGCATACCGTGGATAACACGTTCAACCGTGTAGCCGGTGTTTTCGATAATGAACAAAACGGGTGTCAGGCGCTGCTTTAATGCGAGGGCGAGGTCTTGGATGGTCAGCTGCAAGGAACCTTCACCGGTTGAAAGCACAGCCCGACGGTTTTGGTTAGCAAGTTGGGCACCAAGGGTGGCAGGGAAGGCGTAACCGATTGACCCCCAGAGTGGCTGGCCGAAGAATTTCGCACCGCTGGCCAAGTTTTGACTAGCCAAACCGAAGAATGAAGTCCCTTGTTCAGCCACCAGCGTTTTATTAGCGGTGATAAAGCCTTGCAAGGCTTGGTCGTAGAAGGCCTGGGTAAGCGGCTGGTCAGTTGGGGCAGGCAGGGCTTGGTCGGCCGGCTTCTGAACAGCTGGTAGGTTTAAGTTTAACTTGGCGGTTGCGAGGCCGGTAACAGTGGCCTGGAAGTCATAGTCAGCTGGCAAATCTTTGCCGTAAATCTGGCCTTCGGTGGTTGAAAGGGTGATTGCCTGGCTATCATCGAATTCTTGGGTAAAGCCGCCGGTAACAGAGTCGGTTAACTTAGCGCCTAAGACCATAACGGCGTCAGCGTTTGCGACAAATTGGTTAATTTCTTGGTCAGAAATCGTACCGTTATAGGTACCGACAAAGTTTTCAAAACTTTCATCAACGGCTGCTTTGCCTAAACCAAGGTCGACAACGGGGATGTTGTTGAGTAATGAAAAGTCGCGCACGGCATCGCCGAGGTTAAAGCGGTCGATTTCGTGGCCAGCAATGATAACCGGGTTCTTAGCGGTTGCTAAGGCAGCGGTGATGGCTTCTAGACTGGCCGAAGAAGTGGTTTTTGTTTCAGTAAAGAGCTGGTTAATTTCCGCTTTCAACGCTGGGTTAACGGGTACGTTGACTAAGTCGCTTGGCAACACCAGGTAGGCTGGTTGCTTTGTTTGCATGATGTAAGTCAAAGTATCGTTAATTTGGTTAATGGCGTTTTGCTTGTCTAAAACAGTGGTTTTAATGCCCAAAGCTTGGTGGGCCTGGATAAAGCGGTCGAAGTTTTGGTCGCCAAAGGTGTGGTGGACGAGCTTGCCAGCGTTTTGGACATCGTTAGTTGGTGCACCAACAATTTCTAGAATGGGCACCTTTTCGGCAATGCTACCAGAGAGGCCATTAATGGCGCTCAATTCGCCAACACCAAAGGTAGTGACAAAGGTGGCAAAGCCTTTTTCACGGGCATAGCCGTCAGCCATGTAGGAAGCGTTGAGCTCGTTGGCATTGCCGACCCATTCCATGTCGGAACGGTGGGTAATATGGTCCAAAAATTGGAGGTTATAGTCACCGGGAACACCGAGAATTTCATCGGCCCCCAGTGATTTGATTACATCCAAGAGATAATCTGATATAGTATATTCAGTCATATAGTTCTTCCTTTCTTTTAGGTCAATTAAGTTTACCTATAACCAGAACTATATACCCGTTTTTATAATATGTCAACATAATTGACCTAAAAAGGAGAACTTCTTTTGGAAATTGATCAAAAACTGCCAACAATTTTTTTTGCTTACCAGGAGTTTTCTTCGATGGTTGATCTCAATCAATACGATTTGACCAAGAACCAACACCGGATTTTGTTTATTATCGGGAGTTTGGACGATATCAGCATTAAAAAGGTTTTGTTGCTGCTGGGAATCTCCAAGCAGGCTGCCAACGTTGCCATTCGCGACCTGACTGCCCGAGGCTTGGTAACCGAGGCCCGTTCCACTGTCGATAAACGGATTAAATACTTGCAGCTCACTGAAGACGGGCAAGCGCTTAATGAAAAAATCAGCCAAGAACAGCAGGCCCTGCTAAATAAGTACTTTGCTGCGGCTGACGGGGATTGGAAGTTGGCGATGGAGAAGTTGGCGGATAAGTATTTGGATAGGGTGAAGTGAAAGAATAAGCTAAAAGCCAGCATCTTCGTGCTGGCTTTTTACTATCCATTATTAAACCTTAGATTGGTACTTACTAGCCAAGACCAGCAAGTAAAATAGTCCTAAACTAGTCAGGACGGTTAATAGCAACCAACCCATTTTGTCGTTCATTACCGTGCTCAAAACACCGGCAAGGGCAGACCCGGCCGGCAGTCCTAGGGTGACGACGGTATAGAACGCTCCCATGCCAGCGCCAATTTTTTCTTCAGGTAGGGTCGTCATAAGGTAGGCATCGATTTTTGGATTTGAGATGCCCATGAAGTAACCGCTGAAGAAAATCGTTACCAGAACAAACCAGATGTTATCCAATACGGCTAGTTCGGCTGCAATTGCTGCAAACATAGCCATTTCGAAAATCAAGTTATGCTCGATGGTCATTCTGTAAAAAAGCTTGGCGGGGGCGGTCGCACCGATGACCATTCCGAGAATCTCAGTTGTTTCGACCGTGGCGACAGTGAAGCCAAAATTGCTGATGATTAGGCTCGGACGGTTTAAGATTGAGATATTCAAAAGGGTGGTTTGCAGCGAGCCGATTAAATTAAAGAGGGTGAAGATGAATAAGAAGTGCTTTACTTGTTGGACTAAGAGTAGGCCTTTGAAGTTTTGGCCTAGGTCTTTGAGGGTTTGTCGGCTGAAGTGGACGGGCGGTTCGCCTCCATCTTTTGCTGTCTGACCGTCGTTGCTATCATGGATATTTCGTAAAACAAGTAAAGATAGGAAGAAGGAAAAGGCATTGATCAAGGCGAAGACGGCAAAGTTCCCGTGAATCAGTGTTAGAATCGAGGCACCAATTGGCGCTCCGACCAGGTCGAGGGTTTGGGAAACCCCGCGTTGGATGCCGCGAACTTTGGCCAGGTCTTGGTCAGAAACGTAGTGGTTCATGATTGGTAATTGAACATAGGAGCTGAAAAAGCCCAGCATATCGCTGCTAAAATTAACGGCCAGGACCAGACCGAAGATTAGCCAGCTATGCTCGATATTAATTACCAATGATAAAAACAAGTAGAGCAGGATTTGGCTAAACCGGACTAGAACCAGGGCCCTTAGCTTATGGCTGACCTGGTCAGCCAAGTGCCCTAATAAAAAATTCAGCAGGTAGGGCAGGCTTGAAATAATCCCCACCGCCGTAATGGCGATTTTGGCATTGGGGGTCTGGCTGGCGTAAATGACAAAAACAATGTTGAACAGCGTGGTCCCAATCCCGTTTAAGACACCGGAATAAAACAGTCGTTGGACAATTTTGGCTTGCTTAAAAATAATCATGTGGACCTCCTCTCCAGTAATCCATATTTGCTAGTATTTTAGCATCATACGTAGTAGACCAGAAATTTGCCTACTAAAAAAATCCAACCACTCCCGCAGCTGGATCATCATTCACAATTATTTTTATAAATAAACACCCGAAATTGGCAGGCCAATCGCCACCAGGTAGATGGTGAAGCCAAAGAGGATAAAGCCGACCATTTCAGCAAGCAGTTCGTAAATTGACCGGTGCCAAAACATCGGAATGGTCCGGAAGAGGGGCAAGAAGACGAGGTAGAAAGCGATCCAGAGCAAGAAACCAAACAGGGTTCCTTGACCATAGGTGATGCTGCCGTCAAAGTTTGCCCAGGCGACAAAGACAATCGCGCTCACGATTGAAAAGAGGTAGTGGGCGATTAGTTCAACGTAGGGCACTTGCCGGTTGCCCGCCATGGTAATGGTGGCGTGGCTAGTGTTTTTTGAAAAGCCAAGTTCTTCTAAGAAAGTTTGAGTAGGGGTGGTTTGGTCGTCTTGGTAGGAGCGTAGCGGCAGGACGACATCCAAACCGGAACGAACCAAGCCGCCCAGCAGACCGGCCAAGCCACCAACCCATAGTGAGTTAAAGATGATATTGAACATTTAATAAACTCCTCTGGTTATTCGTCCATTATTTTACCACTTTCACCGGCCCTTGAGCAGTGCTATAATTGGAATACTAAAAATGACGAATTGGAGTCCATTTTAATGAACATTCACGTAAATTTAACAGATGGCTACTTGCCTGACCCATATAGCAAATTCGCCTCAGAAGACCTCAAGGTTGGCCGTTTCCCTGTCCAATCTTTCCCCTTTGAGGTCGACGACCTCCCAGCAGGGACTAAGTACATTGCCTTTTCTTACACCGACTTTGATTCAATTCCCGTGATGGGCTTCGCCTGGATCCACTGGTTGGCAGCCAACTATGCAGTTGCTGGGGATAAAGCGGTTGTTCCGGCCGACTTATCCCGGCAGGCCGACCAGGCAAACCCAGAATTTGTCCAGGGTGAAAACTCGTCTTACTCGCGTTACATCGACGCACCAGATGACCGCCTCCACCGCCACTATATTGGCCCGGTTCCGCCCAACGGCGACCATCGCTATACGCTGACAGTCTTGGCTTGTGCCGACAAATTGCCAGTTGAAGAAGGCTTCTTCTTAAACGATGTCCACCATTTGGCAACTGACCGGCCGGACTTGGTTTTGGACCAGGTCAGCTTGGATATTTTATCAAAATCTTAACCTGTTAAAAGGACGGTCAACCGCTTGGTTGACCGCTTTTTTTGTGAAATCTTTTTGGCAAAACCGGTTACTTGCTACGTTTTTTGGTATAATATTAGATTAGGTAGTTCCATTTGGGCAAGCCCTGAAACTATCGTTTATGACAAATACAAAACCATTCTGGCCACCCGCTACTTTATTCATGGGCGACCATCTTAGATGGAGGATTGACCGTTGAAAATCAAACGTGAAAATATGAAAGATTACTATACTTTCGGTTCAACCGCTGAACTGACTTTGTTCCTGGGCATCGAGCGCGAAACGCTCTTCCACCGGGCCAAGTTGCGCGGGATTGATTTGAATGGGACTTACTCAGAAGAAGACTTGGCGGCCCTAAAGCCCGCCAAGGAATCCGCCTTAGCTAGCCTCGATTCTGAAACCGAAGCTGAAATCGAAATGCTCAAGATGAAGTTGCAAATGCTTGAATCACAGTTGGGCTACAAGGACCAGCAACTCGACGACCGTAAGCAGCACATCGACACCCTGAAGTCGACCTTGGCCAAGGCCGAGCAGAACCTGGAAAAGACCCAGACCACGGTCGACCAGCAACAACACTTGCAAATGGCGACCTTGTCACAGCTCGACAAGGTTACTTCCCGGGTCCAACGGATCGAGATGGAAGAACAAGAAAAGAGCCACTGGTGGTCCTTCGGTAAGAAGAAAAATAAAGAAGATTAATTGAAAGGGTTTCGTTCATATCTATGAACGAAGCCCTTTTTCTTTAAATCATATTAGCCTCAAAAGAAGTATGTTTTAGGAAGGCGCAATCCAATAAATAAACAGTTTTATTCTTTTTCGTACCTTTCGATAAAGTTCTTGAAATTTTCTTCCAATTTAAGACTCGACTTTCGATATAAATTAAGAATTTCAATTTTTAAGTCCTGTTTGATATCTTCTTGGTTGCTATCAGAAGTATAAGATAGTTTATTAATCAATGGCTCTAATTCTTTTAGTAATTGGTTTTCATTATTAGTAATAAGTGCTTGGCGTAATTTTGGATTATCCTGCATGCGAATCACCGCTTTCTAAATAAGTATGTAGAATTTTAAGGCTTTTCTTTTTACTTTGATTAACGGCTGAACTTGAAATACCGAGTATACTTCCAATCTCTTTTTGTTTATACCCTTGAAGGTATAGCATAATTAAAATTTTTATTTGCTGTTTAGAAAGGAGACTTTCCCAAGGAATATTTTCTAGCACAGCCAGTTTAAAAGCGGAACTTTCAACCTCAAAATAGTTTGGATTAACTTGGTCGATGTTGTCGGTTTGATTTAGGTATTTTTGTTTTAGTCTGTAACTTTTAAACCGAAGTGATTGGTTTAAATAATTTAAGAACTGAACATAGAAAAAATATGATTTTAAGCTTTGGTGTAATTGTTGATTTAGCTGATTTGATCCATGTTTAGTAAGTTTTAGCTGGTCAAGTAATGCTTTTGTAGAGGAGAGTGACATAAAGTTTGAAATCAGTTGATTTTGCCGAGTTCCTTGTTTGAGTAGTTCGATTGAAATGGATTTATCTGTCATTTCTTACCTTCCTTTTTTTGATGACACAAACTTTACACTTCAAATAAATTGATGTCAATCAAAAGTTCAATTTTATTGAACTTTTGTGGTACAATATTATCAACAAAGAAGGAGTTCACCACATGCCAACCAACTTTTCTAAGAATTTGAAGTACCTCAGATTAAAAGAAAGAATTGAACAATCAGCACTTGCTATGCGTCTTGGAAAAAAGGGAGGAAGTAGTGTCGCCAATTGGGAAAAAGGTTTGGCTGTGCCGAATCTTGATATATTAGTTGAATTATCCCAACTATTTTCGGTAAGTGTTGATGACCTTGTTAATGCTCAATTGGAGGAGCAAAAAGAACCAACGATGAACCAACTGTATGCAAAGTTGGTAAAAAGTCGTCAGCAAAAAGTGTACCAATATGCTCAACAAGAATTACGAGAACAAAATCAAAAAGACAAAATCATTGATATGGTTGAAGTTTATGGTTCTGTTTCGGCCGGTACTGGTCAATTTTTGAGTGATATGGAGTACCATGAAACGGTTCCTTATAAAGGACAAGTCCCTGCTCACGACTATGCTGTAACTGTTAGTGGTGACTCGATGGAGCCGATGTTTACGGACCAGCAAATTATTTTTGTCAATAAAACTCAGGAAGCGCGTAGCGGTCAAATAGTGATCGGACAATATGATGGGTCAGAGGTTTATGTTAAGAAATTAGTACTTGATGATCAGGGATGTCGGTTGGTTTCTTTGAATAAAGAATATAGTGACTTGATTGTTGATGAGAGTCATCCGTTAAAAATATTAGGAACAGTTATCTTATAAGACTGAAAAACCGTAGTTGATTGAACTACGGTTTTTCTTTTTACTTAATTTTTTGAGATTTGATGTCTTTTACTATGTGTAAGGTTAAAAATGACGTCATTACTTTACAACATAAGTTATCCAAAAAAATTAGAAACGAGGAAAAAGAAATGGATGCAAAAGTTTTAGAAACACAACAATGGTTGAACGCCACTTATAGTGGTATTGCGAACTTTGACCATGTAACTGAAAATGGTCAAACGGGTTGGCCGACGATTTACGCTTTGATTAAGGGGTTGCAACACGAACTTGGAATCACGTTGACTTCAGGGGATCCTGCATTTGGTGATGCCACTACTGCCGCTTTTAACAACCAGGTGACACCCAATCTGAAGGAAAACTACACAAGTAATTTTGTACGGCTGATTCAGGGGGCCTTTTGGGCGAAGGGAATTAATCCTGTAGCCTTTGATGGAGTTTATTCACTGGATACTAGATCGGCAGTGGAATCTCTTGAAAACGATGCTGGCCTTGCTGTAACCGGAACATTGACCGGGGAGCTGGCTAAGGCCCTGTTCGATATGAGTGCGTTTGTCCTAGTAGAAGGTGGAGATGATAAGGTCCGCCAAATCCAACAATACTTAAACCGCCATTACAATGCCTATACTGGTGTTTTGCCCGCCGACGGTATTTATCAACGGGCAACGAATACGGCATTGATTTATGGGATGCAAGTTGAATTAGGCCTTGAAAGTATTGCTAATGGTTTTTGGGGACCAAATACCATTTCAACATATAAGTCAGCCTATAATTCAGGTCTGAGCTCAAACCTAATTCTCTTGGTTCAATTTGCGTTGTATGTTAACATGAAGGAGTATTTGGCTGATAAGGGAACAACCGGACCGGTCTTTACAGGCACGTTAGACAATCAAACAGAACGAATTTTGAATCAATTCCAGGACTTCATGCAGTTGAAGCCGGTTGCAAGTGGCCAGCCAGATGGTATGACTGTTTATTCATTAATGCTATCGAGTGGGAATCCTAATCGTTATTTCTATGGCATGGATACCTCTTACAAGCTTGATGGGGACATGGTCCAAAGCTTGGTTAATGATGAGGTTTATTATATTGGTCGGTATTTAACAGGGACTGTTGGAACAGGAGCTAACCGGCACGATAAGAGCCTAGACCATAGCGAAGCTAAAATGATTGTTGATGCGGGAATTCACTTGGTGCCAATTTACCAAGACAATTATCCTGAGTTAGGTTACTTTACCCGTAGTCAGGGAATTGAAGATGCTCAGAAGGCGGTTGCGGCTGCCCTGGAAATCGGAATTCCTGATGGTCATACAATTTACTTTGCGGTTGACATGGATATGACCGATGATGATATTACGAATAATGCAATTCCATACTTTAAGGGAGTTGCTGCAGGAATCAGTCATTATGGGGTTGGTGTTTACGGTACTCGAAATGTAAGTACTCGAGTTTCACACGCTGTCTCGGCGGTTGAACACAGTTATGTATCAAACATGTCCACGGGGTATTCTGGCAACCTTGGGTTTTCACAGCCCATCAACTGGGCCTTCGACCAATTCTACGAAGACGATAATGGTGCTGATCGGGTACCAGCTATTGACCGAGTGGCTGTTTCATATGCAGACAAAGGGGTTACTAACATCCAGGACGGTCGCACTGTTGAAAACTGGGTTGAAAATTCTTCTTGGTCGTTTGTTAAAAAGTTGATGTTATCTGGAGAAGTTTCTTATCAAGGTAAGGCTCATCCAATTATTGGCAATGCTGACTCTGCTTTTGAAGTTACTGTTTCATATAAAGATGCTATTAAAGTTGGGTCAGATAGCTTTTTGACTAGGGAGTATAGTATTACTAATGGTCAAATTGAAACCAACTTTGTATCTGATATGGCTAGTTCAGCTGATAGCATTACTGGGGCCTCATTGTCTGCGGCGCTTAATCATTTTCTATCAGGATTAACTAATGGTTACTTAAATTTAAGCGTGGATACTAACATGAGTTGGCCTGACGGTTCAAAGGGAGTTCATGTCATGGTAGAAATTTCAAATCAAAGTTTGAATAAGGGGAATGTTTCAAATATACCAGCAATTATTTTTGATGTGTATTTTAAAACATCGCATATTGAGAAGGATGACATGGGGCAAATTTCTGATAGTGAGTTGGCTAAATATATTAAGTTAGTTACAGGACTCGGAATTAATTCGCTTGCTTTGGTTAAATTTGGAGTGGTACTATTGAGTTCTGTAAATAGTGTAGTAAATGATTTAAATAATGAAGGTGTTGGTGAGGATGTTGAGCAGGGAGCGGACGCTGTTGCTCAGTTACTTTCAAATATTCCCGAAATTGCTTAATATAATATTTTTATATAGTTAAAATCACATGAAGAGAGATTGTATGATTGAAGATTATTTCAACGAACGTAAAATTTATCAACACCGGTTCAAGGAAAATAAGCGGGCATACACCCGCCGGATAGTTTTGGAGAACCTGTTACGCTTGGTTTTTATTGTGATTGTATTGCTGATACCAATTACGAAGGGAACTTTCGTTGTTATCTGGGTGATTCTACTATCAGCGTGGAGTGGGAATAGAAATACGCATTTGCGTTTACAGGAATTTCATGCCGTCGCCAACCAACTCACGCTAGGCCAAAACGACTTTGAGATTATTGATGCTGGAAAAACGCCTTGGCAGTTGAAAACAGGAAAGCCCTTTGGTGTTTACGAAAGTAAAAATTCTTTCTTAATTGAAGTTTATTTTTTGAACAGCACTGCCAAACCACAATTGATTTTAGTGAACAAAAGTCAGTTTTTCAGTCTTGAAAATTCCGACCTTTTCTTGGGAATTGTGGCGATGGTAAAAGGAAACCAAAAGCGTAAGCAAAATAAGAAAAAGCGAATACGTCTATCATCTGCACGAATGCTATATGTTGATAAGCGCTTGGATGATGTCACCAACTTGTAAGGTTGGTGTCCTTTTCTTTTGGTGGGGGGTGTAAAATCGGGCGTGATTTCGAACAAAGAGAGTGGAAATAAATCATGCTTGAAGAATACAACAAACTAAGATTCAAACAGATAACTATACTACAAAAGCTACGTCGCAGATTTAAAAAAATCGCGGTGTTTGCTCTAATTTTAGCTGTAGTTGGATTGGCTGTGTATTACGGAGACCATAGCTTATTAGCGGTCATGTTCAGGACGTCAATCTATGTCCTTGTTGTCTTAGTAATTTTATTTGGTGTATTCGATGTTCTGATGGCTAATCAAGCGATTAGATCTTTTCGGGTCAGAATCACAGAAGAGAACCTGCAAACCGATTTGAAAGCCATTAACGGCCAGGCCAAAGCGAATAGTAAAAACTATGTGCTAAGTGTTTATGAAACACAGGACCTGTACTTAGTCGAACAAGTGGCGCTTTGGAAGCGCCAAAAGCCACAATTTTTACTAACTTCAAAGGTGGACTTAGATCGTTACAGTCAAAAGGAATTGCTTTTATTTTCAATCAAAAGGATGAAAGACGTGTCGAAAGGGAAGTACCACCTGTATGTGAATCGAACTGCCGGTAAAAACTAAGAAAACAAAAGGTTGCACCAATATGGATATTAAAAACGATTATTTTACAAAACGGGATGAACGCATACCTAAAAGTAGCCGAGGTGTCGTTATTTGCATAGCTTTGTTATGTATAGCTCTTTTAGACTTAGTTCTCGCACTCAATCTTGGTAAAATCATCTTTCCTATTCTTGATGTTTATTTGATTTTGCTAGCTGTTGGGATTTTAAAGCGTTATCGAAAATTTCGACAATTGATCAAAGTGGACCAAACGACAGGAATTGTCGTCAAGGATTTGCAAGAGGCAGATTATGAGTTGGACTACTTGAGAGTACCGAAGCGAAATGTGTTTTCACTTGTTCGTTACTATCCTAACCACCAAATTGCGGGCGTCTACCAAGATGATTCGACTATTTTGATTGAAATGTTTCAAATGAACCAACTAAATCGAGCGAAGCTTATTATTCTGAGAAAATCTGATTTGGAATACCTAAACTTGGAAAATCAGAAAAAGGTAGAAAAAACACTAGAACATTTTGAGAAAAAGGCGCATCGGTTCCCGGTCCGGCCAGCTAACAGTGTGGCGTGGCGTTTGTATTTTCTTTTTTATATTGACAACCGGTCTTAACTATATAGCGGAAGTCACCAACTTGTAAGGTTGGTGGCTTCCTTTTTTCTTTACCCACGCTGGGGTGGCGTGATAACCTTTTATTGATTAGAAATAAGCTAAGTTAGAGGAATATTTATGTTAGAGGATTACTTAAAGCTGCGGAAAGCCAATTTGAAACGGATTGTGGTTTGGAGTAAAATCCAGTGGCGAAATACCATGGTGGCGGTTGTGGTGCTGCTGGTAGCCACTTCATTGTTTTACTTGATTGGGCTGTGGGCGATTTTGCCGGTGGCTTTTGTGGCCTTCTTTGTGCTGGCTCTCCTATCAGCCACCATGCAGGAAAAGCGGATTAAGGCGGGGTTGGAGGCCGACTTTGACCAGTTATTGGTTATCGATAACTTCCGAGTCGTTGACCGGATTATTTCTGGTAACGACGGTTCCGTTCCGGCTAAACGTTCGTCTATCTATAATTGGAAGCACTACCATTATTACTATGCTGGAATTTATGAAAGTAATGACCACTATTTGGCTGAAGTGGTTCCAATTGCTAAGGACTACCAGCCCCGTATTTTAGTTTTTAGTAAGGATGACTTGGCCCGGGCTGAAAATCCCGAAAGGTTCATGCTGATGGTTTACCGGTTTCGTCGGCAAAAGGACCGAGCAAATGCAGGACGGCGGGGCGGACTGTTCTTCTATATTGACCGTCGCGACAACAAGGTGGCGGACCAGTGGGAGAGCACTGATAAGCCAGCAGTGGCCAATACCATTGGCATTGATGGTGAGGCGGTTCCCCGAGTTGATTTGTCAGCCGTCCAAGCCTTTGCCAAAGAAACCTTGGCAGGGGATGTAACCGGCCATGATTACCTCCATGCCGACCGGGTTGCCAAGTTAGCCACCCAACTTTACCGGTTGGATGGCCGTTTACACGACGACCAGCAGGAAGGGGTCTTACGCGCAGCAGCCTACTTGCACGATACGATCGATGATAAGGTGGTCGACGATGTTGCGACCCAGTATGCCAAGGTTGATGACTTATTGCCAGGAACCAACCTGACGGCCGTTAACCAGGCCTTGGTAGCCGAGGCCATCACTCATTTGTCCTATTCGGCCAACTTGAAGGCCCATTATAAGTTGCCCTTGCTGACCCAGTACGTCCAGGATGCTGACCGCTTGGAGGCCTTGGGTGCGGTCGGGATTGCCCGGACCTTTGCTTATGGTGGCCGTGTTGGCCACCCAATCTATGACCCAACGGTGACCCCGGTGACTCTGACCGATAAAAAACAATACCGGAACCACAAGACGACGACCCTTAACCACTTTTACGAAAAGCTCTTCAAGTTAGAAAGTAAGATGAACACGACTGCTGGGGAAAAGGAAGCCCGGCGGCGGACAGCGATTATGCATGACTTTGTGGATGAGTTTATGCATGAGGTCCAGTGACGAAGTGAGGTAGTAAGATGACTAATACTAAGATTGTTGGAGTAGCAGACGTAAAAGATTGGCAAAGAATCAGTCGAGAAACTTTCACTGAAACTTTTGGTCAAGACAATAGTGCAGAAGACTTACAAAGTTACCTTGATTCAGCTTACTCGACAGAAAAGCTGACAGCTGAGTTAAACAACCCAGAAAGCCTAGTATATTTTCTCTATCAAGAAGATCAGCTGGCCGGTTATTTGAAATTAAATTGGGGTCAGGCCCATTCTGAAGACCAGGGCTCTGATTCGCTTGAAATTGAAAGAATCTATCTTTTGGCTGAATTTCAAGGGTTGGGACTTGGCGGTCAATTAATTGCCTTGGCTGAAGAAGCGGCTCAGGAAAAAGGTAAGAAAAGTCTTTGGTTAGGAGTCTGGGAGCACAATAACCAGGCCTTACACTTTTACGACAAGCATGGGTTCAAACCTTTTAGTGACCACGTTTTCCAAGTGGGTACGGATGCCCAACGTGATATTTTAATGAAAAAGAACCTTAATTGAATAGCTGACTAAAATTAATGAAAGCCTAGAAAATTATTATTATAATTTTCTGGGCTTTTACTTTTAATGTAAATAAAAAGCTCATCGCTGGCCGGCAATGAGCTCGAAAGAAAGTATTACACTTCAAAACATTTCTAGAATTATTTTATCATGTTTCAAAAAATGGGCTATAATAAAACGCCGACTCAACCGAGCCGGCGTTTTATTTGTCAGTGAATTATTCGCCCCGGAAAACCCAGGCATCACCATTCTTGGCCAACAAGTCATCAGCGGCTTGTGGACCCATGGTGTCGGATTCGTAAATTTCAAGTGGTGCCTTGTCGGCAGCGTAGACGTCTGAGATGGCGTCGGTAAACTTCCAGGCAGTCGCAACACCGTGCCAGTCGGCAAAGTTTGAACCGTTGCCGTCCATGGCATCGTGGAGCATCCGTTCGTAAGGAGCAGGCGTGATGGCCTTTTCTTCAGCGGTTGGCGCCCAGTTCAAGTTGATGGTCTGGGTTGACAAGTTGTCTGCCACTTCACGGGCGTTCAATGACCAGGTAATTTGTTCGTCAGGAGAAACCACGATGGAAAGAACCGTTTCTTGTGGTTCTTGGGCAGCGCCGAATTGGAAGGCACCAGCCTTGAAGACAACGTCAATCCGAGTGGTCTTCTTAGTCAACCGCTTACCAGAGCGGACGTAGAATGGCACGCCTTCCCAACGAGGGGTGTTGAAGTGCAATTCACCAGCGATGTAAGTGTTGGTCTTTGAATCGGCTGGAACATCTGGTTCCTTGGTGTAAGCGATGTGGCCATCGGTCTTACCGGCGCCGTATTGACCACGAACGAAGTAGCGGTTAACACCAGCTTCGTCGTAAATTTCAAGGGCAGAAAAGGCAGCGTTCTTGGCATCGCGGATCGCAGTGTCAGAGAAGTCCTTTGGTTCTTCCATGGCCAACCAACCGATGATTTGCATCGTGTGGTTTTGGATCATATCAAGCAAGGCCCCAGCAGTATCGTAGTAGCCAGCTCGTTCTTCAACCCCAAGGGTTTCGGCCAAGGTCACTTGGACGTTCTTGATGTAGTCCTTGTTCCAAGCTGAGTTGAGCATTGGGTTACCAAAGCGGAGTGGGGCGATGTTTAGGACCATTTCCTTGCCTAAGAAGTGGTCGATTCGGTAGACTTGGTTTTCGTCAAATGCAGCCGTCAATTCGTTTTGCAATTGTTCGGCCGTCTTGTAGGAAGTACCGAATGGCTTTTCAATCATGATCCGGTTGTAGCCTTCATCAGCCAACAAGCCTTCTGACTTCAAGAATTGCGCAATCGTACCGAAGAAGCGTGGAGCAACAGACATGTAGAAGATTCGGTTGCCCTTGACGTCAAACTTGTCAGCGGCGGCTTCAATCGTCTTCTTCAAGTCGGCGTAACCAGCGGCTTCGGTAACGTCTGAAGCTTCGTATGAGAAGTGGGCCAAGAAGGCAGTCACTTGGGCTGGGTCTTGGTTTTCTTGGATTGACTCGCGGACCATGTCTTGGTATTCCTCGTCAGTCAAAGTCTGACGGGCAGTACCAACAATGGCGAAGTGGTCAGCCAAGAAGCCCTTCTTATACAAGTTAAAGACGGATGGGTAAAGCAGGCGCTTGGCCAAATCGCCAGTAGCACCGAAGAATGTAACTAAGGTTTGAAGTTCTGCAACCATATGAATCCCCTTTATCTGTTTTGTGTTCGCCACTATTATACCGAAACGAGGCACAAAAAGCACGGAATTTGGCAAATTTGTAAAAATCGCTTAGCCCTAGAGCCAAAATAAAGTAAGCACTTACATAAGACCGCCAAAACGAGGCTGTCTAATAGAATATTTCCGAGCCTCCATGGTATACTATAGAGATATTTAGGGGAGAGGAGTTATGCAAGTGAGTTCAACAAAAAAATTATCAGAACGCTGGTTATTGACGGCTAACTTGTTGGCCAATACTGGTAACGCCATGATTTGGCCGGTGACGACCCTCCACATGACCGTTTCACTCCACCAGACTTTGACGATGTCGGGGCTGGTTTTGCTAGTGGCTTCCTTAATGAATATCTGCGGGGCTTATTTGGCCGGGAAACTCTTTGACCGTTGGAACCCGTACCTGTCTTTGATTGGGGCCAGCGCGGTCGCCTTTGTGGCGATGACCTTCCTATTCTTCTTTAATGGTTGGCCAACCTTTGCCCTGCTTATCTTTGCCTCATCCTTTGGAATTGGGGCCACTAACACGCTCTTAAACGCTTATGCCACGACGGTGCCGGGCAAGAACACCCGGGTGATTTTCAACAACATGTATATTATGCTGAATGTCGGCGTGGTGATTGGGACCTGGGTCGTTGGGGCCCTGTTCGACCACGCTTTTAGCTGGTTAATGCTGATTGCAGCTGTCTTGTTCATGGTCTTGTTGGTCGTAGTTGTGCTAGTCTTTAACGTCAATACCGATATTCCAAGTGTGGTGGTGGCGGATTCAACGGCTGTGGCCGCTGACGGGGGGAGTCCTGTCAGTTCAGAGGCGGGCCAAGAAAATAGCACCGCCGGTCAAAAAACAAGTTCGGTTACCAGCCTCGACAAGCGTGACGAACCAACTAGTCCTGTCCGCTTTAAGATGACGCCCTTGCTCTGGTGGCTGGCCGGTTTCTTGTTTGTCATCTACTTATCTTATATGCTTTGGGAAACCGTGATGGCACCCCACCTGCGCACGGTTGGCATTTCAACTAGTCATTATGCTGACCTCTGGGTTTTAAACGGTTTGACGATTATCGCCTTCCAAAAGTTGATTTCAACTTGGGCCAACAAGCACCCTTACCGTTTGTCAGTCATCAGTGGTGGTTTTGTCTTCGCGGCTTCATTTATTTTGATGCTGTTTGTTAACCAGTTCTGGCAAATCGTGATTGTCTTCGAACTCTTAACCCTTGGTGAAATGCTGGCCTCGCCCCAGGTACCAGCCTGGGTGGCCCAGGTCACGCCAAAGGAAGTCTCAGGCCAGGCCCAAGGCTTTGTCAGCATGATGATTTCCCTTGGTCGGATGTTTGGGCCATTGTACGGCGGCGTGATGCTCGACCACGGGCTCTTCAACCAACTCTTTTTGTCGGTCTTTGTCGCCATGGTGGCGGCCAACATCGGCCTCTTATTAATTACTAGTCGAAAAAAGGAACGTATTTATGGAACAGAAGGTAAATAAAAGTTTAGCAATTACCTTATTAATTGGTGTGATTTTGATTTTGGCCGGTGGGATTATCGGCCTGGGCTTAGAGCCGATTGCACCGCTTTTGCTGGCGATTGCCTGGATAGTAATCGTAATGCGCCTGTCAGGGGTTTCTTTTAAGGACTCCCAGGCAGCGTTGACCAAGGGAATTGAAGCTGGAATTGCACCACTCTTCTTGTTCCTCTTAATCGGATCGATGATTGCTCTTTGGCTTGGAACTGGTGTGATTCCAACCATGATTTGGTTAGGTTTTAAACTGATTGACCCGGCCTGGTTCTTGCCAACTGCTTTGTTGACTTCGGCCTTAGTTGGGTCAGTAATTGGGTCGGCCTTTACCACCATGTCAACGGTTGGAGTGGCCTTGATGGGAGTTGGAACGACCCTGGGATTCAACCCTGCTTTGGTGGCTGGGATGATTGTTTCGGGGGCTATCTTTGGTGATAAGAGTTCACCCTTGGCCGATTCAACTAACTTGGCCGCAGCTGTTTCTGGCACGGACTTGTTTGCCCACTTGAAGAACTTGATGTGGACGACCTTGCCAGCGATGGCGGTGACCCTGATGTTTGCGATTGGTTTTGGCTTTTCATCCCACCATACTGGCCTGATTTCGACCAAGGCTTCAGCAGTTACGACCTTGATTACGCCAACTTGGTGGACGATTGTGCCAATTGCCTTGATTTTGATCTCAGCGATTAGCCGGATTCCGGCCATCCCATCACTGCTGATGAACGTGGTTGTGAACGCTATTTACTTCTTGCTTTCTGGTCATTCTTTGACAACCTTGTCAAACTTGGTGGTTAACGGCTACAAGACGAGTTCGACCAACCCCACCTTGGTGGCCCTGCTGGACCGTGGGGGGATGACTGCCATGATGAACACCATCATGTTGATCATGTTGGCCTTGGCCTTAGGGGGACTCTTGTCCCACCTGGGCATCTTGCGGTCCGTGATGAACCCAATCGTTTCGCACTTGCACAGCCAAAAGTCCTTGGTCTTTGCCACCTTGATGACGGGAATTGCTACTAACTTCTTGGTTGGGGAACAGTACTTGTCAGTGATGCTACCAGGGCAAATTTACAAGGAAGATTATAAGCGCTTTGGTCTGTCACCCTTGGCCCTGTCGCGGGCGATGGAAGATTCCGGGGCGATTGCTAATTACTTGGTCCCTTGGGGAGTGGCTGGGGCCTTTGCTAGTCAGACCTTGCACGTCTCGGTTTTGGCCTTTGTTCCCTTTACCTTTTTGGCCTTGTTCTCGCCAGTCTTCTCATTGCTGTCAGCCTTGACTGGGATTGGTTTGCGCCAGGCCAGCCAGGACGAAAAGTCGGCTGCTTAATCAAAATTTATTTGCCAAAAGCTGGAATAATTTCCAGCTTTTTTCGTCTAATGAAAGTAGCGGTGGAAATGACGGCCGAATGCTTGCAAAACCGGGCCGAATTTAGTATAGTTAATGGATGTGAGTGCAGACAATGCACGCACTCCTTGCAGCTGTTTAGCTGCCAGAGACCAAAAGGAGGAAAAATACATGGCTACAGCATACGAATTAACATACATTATTCGCCCTGACATGGAAGCAGATGCAAAAAAGGCGCTCGTTGAACGCTTTGACAAGATCTTGGCTGACAACGGTGCGGAAGTTGCTAAGTCAGCTGACTGGGCTAACCGTCGTTTCGCTTACGAAATCAACGGTTACCGTGAAGGTACTTACCACATCGTCAACTTCACTGCAGAATCAAACGAAGCTGCAAACGAATTTGACCGTTTGGCTAAGATTTCAGCTGACATCTTGCGTCACATGATCGTCAAGCGCGACGCTGAATAAATTTCAATTCCACCGGGAAAGGACCTAGAAAATGATTAATCGAGTTGTTTTAATTGGACGGTTGACCCGTGACGTGGAATTGCGCTACACCCAATCGGGGGTAGCGGTTGGTTCCTTCACTCTTGCAGTGAACCGGAACTTTACCAATGCAAATGGCGACCGGGAAGCAGACTTCATCAACGCTGTTATCTGGCGGAAGGCTGCTGAAAACTTTGCTAACTTTACTGGCAAAGGGGCCCAGGTCGCAATTGAAGGCCGGTTGCAGACTAGAAATTATGAGAATAATGCTGGTCAGCGCGTTTACGTGACCGAAGTTTCAGTCGATAACTTCTCATTGTTGGAGTCAAAGGCTGATAGCGAACGTCGCCGGGCCCAAAATGGTAACGGCCAAGGCAATGACTTTGGCGGGAATAACGGCAATGCCAACTTTGGTTCCGACCAAAGCTTTGACAACGCCAACCCATTTGCTAGTGCAAGTCAAAATAACAACCAACAAAGTGGTAACAATAACCAAGCAGCAAACCCATTTGCTGCTAACAATAGCTCAGAAATTGATATTTCTGACGATGACCTACCATTTTAACTTTTAAACACTAATTGAAAGGAGACATGAAAATGCCTGAACAAAGCTCACGTCCACAACGTCGTCGCCCACAAGGCGGACCACGTCGTCGCCGTAAGGTTGACTTTATTGCAGCCAACCACATCGAATACGTTGACTACAAGGACACTGAATTATTGGAACGTTTCATCTCAGAACGCGGTAAGATTTTGCCACGTCGTGTGACTGGAACTTCTGCTAAGAACCAACGCAAGGTTACGGCCGCTATCAAGCGTGCCCGTATCATGGCCTTGTTGCCATTCGTCGCTGAAGATTAATGGTTTTAAGCCAAGACTTAGGTCTTGGCTTTTTCTTTTTACATACCCTGGGCAAATAAAAATTTGCCACGCTAATCTTAAAGGTACTCGGTTTTTTCGTGGTGCCTTTCTTTTTATCTTCTTTGTTTTTGTCGGCCATTTTTGACTGGGTCAATATGGTAAAATAGTAGTAAGTGGATAGAAAAATATTGAGGCTTTAATGAAAAACTTTTTGAATTTTCGGGCATTAGCCCGCTACCAACAAAATAAGAGCTTCCGGTCTGGTTCCCTAATAGCCTTAATCGTGGTGATTGTATCACTGGTTTTGGCTGTGATGGTTAACTGGATTTTTGGCCTGGTTTGGCTATTGGTTTTGGCCCTGGCCGGGACCTTAGTCGTTAAGCAGCTAATTGAAACGGCTGAATCAACCGCGTCCTACCTGGAAGAGCTGACCTATAAGGTTAAAAACAGCCAGCAAGAAGCTGTCTTGGGAATGCCAATTGGGATCTTGTTGATGAATGAAACAGGCAAGATTACCTGGGTCAACCCTTACTTGCAGGCCTTGCTCGTCGACCAAGAATTGATCGGTGACACCTTGCAAGAAGCCAGTGCCGACTTAGCCTTTGCAGTTAAGAATTATGATTCTGAGCAAAAGAACCAGTTCCAATGGCTGGACCGGTCCTTTGACTTGGTTTACCAAGAAGACCAGCGGGCGGTTTATTTACTTGATGCCAGCGAAAACGTGGCTTTGAAGCAAAATTTTGAAGACCACCGCTTGGTCACCGGGTTGATTTCAGTTGATAACTATGAAGAAGTTACCGAAGGAATGCCAGACTCTGAAACCTCACGGTTGCGGACTGACATCACTGGTCAGTTAACCGAATGGGCTAAGAAGTACGACTTGTACGTCCGGCGTCTGAGCCCGGTTACCTACCTTTTGATGGGATACCAGCAAGACTTAGCGAAAGCCGAAGAAGATAAGTTCTCGGTTGTGAAAAACGTCCGAGAATCAACTGCTCAGCAGAACTCACCCTTGACCCTGTCAATGGGGGTTGCTTACGGCGAACAAGACATTAATTCCTTGGTTCAGTTGGCTCAGACTAACTTGGATTTGGCCTTGGGCCGTGGGGGTGACCAGGTGGTAGTCAAGCCGGCCGATGCCCCTGCCCGGTTCTATGGTGGAACGACTAACCCAATGGAAAAGCGGACTCGGGTCCGGGCTCGTGTGATTTCTCAAACGATTGCCGAGTTGATTGACCAGTCTGACAAGGTCTTTATGGTCGGCCACAAGGCACCAGACTTGGATGCGATTGGAGCTGGCATGGGTCTTTGGCGCTTTGCCCAAATCCGGCAAAAGCCTGCCTTCGTCGTGGTTGATGAAGACAATATTTATTCCGATATCCAATCGTTGATTGAAACGGTTCGGGCTGACCAGGCTGGCGAAGGTCAACCTGGTGTTGACCTTGGTGCTTCAATCATTAATGAAAAGCAAGCGATGGAACAGGCAACCGAGAATTCCTTGTTGATCTTGGTTGACCACGCCCGCGAAATGTTGGACGGGGCCCCTGACTTGCTCCACCAGTTGGCCAGTCGAATTGTGGTGATTGATCACCACCGTTTGGCAGAAAACGCCTTGGACCAGAAGCCACTGCTGACTTATATCGAACCATACGCGTCATCAACTTCTGAATTGGTGACCGAATTGTTGCAGTACCAGAACCAAAAGGGGGCTGCCATTACTGGCTTGGAAGCAACCGCCATGCTTGGTGGAATCCAAGTCGACACCAAGAACTTTGTTTTGCGGACCGGGTCGCGGACTTTTGATGCCGCTTCTTACTTGCGGGCTAACGGGGCCGACAACGAGCTGATCCAATCATTCTTGAAAGAAAAGTTCTCAGACTTTAAGGCCCGGGCTGAGTTGGTTCATTTGGCCGAAATTAAGGACGAAGCCGCCATTTCGGTTGGCGATAACGACACGGTTTATCCTGGCGTGATTACCGCCCAAGCGGCCGACGAACTCTTGCAAATTGAAGGGGTTAAGGCTTCCTTTGTCCTCACCAAGCGTGATGATGGCAAGGTTGGTATTTCTGCTCGGTCAAACGGTGAATTTAACGTGCAGACCGTGATGGAAGACCTCGGTGGGGGTGGCCACTTATCAAATGCCGCTACCCAAATTGCTGATACGACAACCAACGATGCCTACGACCAATTGGTCAAGGCTATCGAAAACCAGGAAGCCGAAGAAGCCGCTGAATAATGATTGAGCAGTCGCCCGAAGAAAGTTTTTAATTAAAAAGGAGACATGAAGATGAAAGTTGTATTTTTAGAAGATGTTAAAGGCCGTGGTAAAAAAGGCGAAATCAAAGAAGTGCCTGATGGCTATGCCAACAACTTTTTGATTAAAAACAAGAAGGCTGAACCTGCAACCGGGAAGAATCTGGGGGCCGTGAAGGGTCGCCAGAAGGCCGAAGAAAAGCAAGCTGCCGAAGAATTGGCTGACGCTAACAAATTAAAGGCAATGCTTGAAGACGAAAAGACCGTTGTGACCATCAAGGGTAAGTCTGGGACTGATGGCCGCTTGTTTGGGGCGGTTTCAACCAAGCAAATTGTGGCGGCTTTGGCCGACCAATACAAGGTCAAGGTTGATAAGCGTAAGTTGTTGTTGAACCAACCAATCCATTCTCTTGGCTACACAACGGTACCAGTCAAGCTGCACCGCGAAGTTACTGCTGAAATGCGCGTACACGTAAGCGAGGGATAAGATGGTTGATTTAGCCAATGAATACCGGCAGGCGCCCCAAGATGTGGCCGCCGAAAAAGCCGTATTAGGGGCCATCTTCTTCGACGTGCAATCCGATGCGGCGGTGGTTGCTGCCCAGGCCATCCTGGAGCCAGCCGACTTTTACCGCCAGGCCCACCAAGAAATCTTTAAGGCAATGGAACAACTGGTCGAAGATGAACGACCAATTGATATGTTGACTTTGCAGGACAAACTAAACGCCGCCCAACAGCTTGAAAATGTTGGTGGCGTGGCTTATTTGGCCGAGTTGTCCCAGTCGACGGCTTCCGCCGCCAACCTAAAGTATTATGCTCAAATCGTCCATGAAAAGGCGATTTTGCGCCGGATGATTCAGACGCTGACGGACTCGATGTCCTTGGCCTATGATGGAGCTGAAGACTCAACCGACTTGTTGGAAGAATTGGGCCGCAAGCTTGATAAGCTCGCTCAAAACCAGGGTGATGATGACATTCGCCAAATCAAAGACGTTTTGAACGAATTCCAAGAGAACCTGCAAAACGCCGCCGACCGTGATTCCGATATTATCGGCTTGGCTTCCGGCTATAACCAATTGGATGAATTGACCCATGGCTTCCGTGAAGACCAAATGATCGTTATTGGAGCCCGGCCAGCCGTTGGTAAGACGGCCTTTGTTTTGAACATGGCCCGCAACGCTGCCAAGACTGAAAAGGTCCCGGTTGTCATCTTTTCCCTTGAAATGGGGGCGGTTGACTTGGTAACCCGGTTGGTTGCCGCTGAAGGTGGGATTGATTCGAATAATTTGACGACCGGTAAGATGACCAATGACGACTGGTCCTTGCTGACAATGGCAGTCAACTCCTTGTCTCAGATGAAAATCTACATGGATGATACGCCTGGAATTCGGATGTCTCAGATTTCCGCCAAGTTGCGCAAGCTCGAACGTGATACCTTGGCCAAAATGACCGAAGATGAACGGGAAGAAAACCCCCATCCACTCGGCCTAGTCATGATTGACTACTTGGGTCTGATTGAATCGGCTAACACTGAGAGCCGGCAGCAAGCCGTTTCTGAAGTGTCGCGGTCAATCAAGAAGTTGGCCAAGGAATTGCATACGCCAATCATCGCCTTGGCTCAGCTTTCCCGTGGTGTCGAACAACGCCAGGACAAGCGTCCTGTTCTTTCTGACTTGCGTGAATCAGGGTCAATCGAACAGGATGCCGACATCGTGGCCTTCTTGTATCGTGAAGACTACTACCGTGGCGAAGAAGGCGATGAGGGTGGTCAAGAGGCTGAAGAAGAGCAGGATGCTGTCCCAATCGACGTCATCTTGGAAAAGAACCGTGCCGGTGCTCGTGGTAGTGCCCACCTGATGTTCAACAAGCCAACCTTCAAGTTCTCCAACATGTCACCTGACTTCCAGGGTGCCCCAATTCCTGGTGGCCCTAATGGTGGTGCTGGCTTTGGCGGACCAAACGCCATGCCTGATATGTCGTCGGGCTGGTAAGCCTTTATAACTAACAGCAAATGAAAACCCGACTGGAAAATCCAGTCGGTTTTTCTTATGGGAAAAGTTTTAATTGTAGCCCAAACCGCCCGTTATAATCAAAAAACAGTTGAAAAGTTGTCAAAATTAACCAGTTATAAACAAGGACGGTCGGACAAATGAAAAAGATTGTGATTACGGGCGGGACCTCTGGCGTGGGCCTTCAGGTTGCCAAGGACTTAGCGGTTGATAACCAGGTCATCGTAGTCGGCCGTAATATTCAAAAGGGACAGCGGGCGGTTGCTGCAATTGGGGCCAATGCGACCTTTGTGGCAGCGGACTTAACCAGTGCTTCGGGCCTACAAACTTTGCAATCGACGGTTAGCCAGAAACTTGGTAGCGTTAACGTCTTATTATTAAGCTCCGGTATTTGGCCCCAGAACAAGGAAGATAACATTGCCGCCAACTTGCTTAGTCATTTTCACGTCGTTGAAAGTTTAAAAGGTTTGTTTGAAGTCGGCAGCAGAGTCTTACTTGTGACCGCTAACCCACAGGCTGTCCGTCTGGCCCCAATTCTGGAAAGTCAGGCCGGCCAACTACAAAAGATGATGTGGGTTGTCACCCACAAGACCCTGCTAATGATTTACTTGGCTGATATGTTGCAGGATGCTGGTGTGACCGTTAATGCTTTCTTCCCCGGTGATGTCCAAAGCGACCTAATGCCTTATACCCGTGGTCTAGTGAATGTCGCTGTTTCGGTCGGTCGGTACTTGGCCCTAACGAATGATGAAGAAGTCCTTGGCAAAACCGGTCGTTTTTTTGACCAAAACGGCCAGCGAGTCTTGTTGGATGAGTGCAAGTACAGCGTGGCACGGGCGAGAAAAACGTTGGGTGGGTATTTAGGCGTGAATGTTTAAAAATGAGTGCAATAAAAAAACATCAACCGTAAGGATTGGTGTTTAGATAAATGATATTAATGTGATGTTGATGAAGATTCAGCATTATTAGCGGCTGAAAAAGCACTAGAAGCTTGTGAAATTGCAGCTGAGCCAGCATTTGCTTCAGTATGAAGACCGGCACTGTATGATGCAGCGGCGTTGCTGTATGAGGTGGCTGCAGATTGTGCATCAGAAGTTGCTTGTTTAGATTCAGTCAGTTCACCGGCCATTTTGCCAAGACGACTTGAAACATCTGACAACGCAGATTGGACATTTCCCAAAGCGGCAATATCACTGTCGTAAGTGTCACCACTCATAACAGATGCAAATGCTGTTCCAGAAACTAGCATCAACCCTGCTGCAACACCAGCTACAAGAAACTTGCGTGACTTAGGAGCTTTAGCTGCATGTAAGTTAACACGTGTATTTTCCATAAGTTTAACAACATCTTAAGTATCGTCCCAAAATATTTAGGGGGGTAACGTTACTATTACAAAATGGTTCTAAATTGCAACCTGTTTTGTGTCAAAAGGAAAAGGGTCGCAAAAGTAAAGAACCCTGCCATGGCAGGGTTCTAAACGATTATTTATTCAGTTAATTCTTCAAATGGAGCACCAATCATGGCTGCTAATTCCCGGGGATCTAATTTGTCAGACCGACCAAGTTCACCAGCAGAAACCAGGATGAAGTCAGCGGTTTCAGCTTGCTTGGCCATGTACACTGGAAAGCCGTGATTATGCCAGATGCCGACAGGATTATTGGCGCCGTGAACGTAGCCGGTAGTGGCGACCAAGTCCTTCAGTGGAATCATGTGGGCCTTCTTGTTGCCAGAAACGGCGGCCAGTTTCTTCATGCTTAACCGTTCAGTCAAAGGCACAACCGCGACCAATGGGCCGGTCTTGTCACCCTTAACCGCAAGAGTCTTATAGACGTCAGATTTTTGAAAGCCGAGCTCTTTTAAGTGGGCCTCACGCTCTTCTTCTGGGGCGTCTAAATCGCCCATTTCATAGTCGACGTATGCTACGCCGTTCTTCTCAAGTACCTGCTCAGGA
The DNA here is from genome assembly GCF_059579415.1 of Fructobacillus sp. ChS1-6f1-1-27. NCBI lineage: Bacteria > Bacillati > Bacillota > Bacilli > Lactobacillales > Lactobacillaceae > Fructobacillus > Fructobacillus sp. ChS1-6f1-1-27. The sequence continues at coordinate 89,319 of NZ_JCAOER010000004.1, forward strand.
AGGGTTTTCTTGTCTTTTTTCTTTTTAGCCATGTCCTTATTTTAGCATAATTCTGGGTAAATTAAGGACCAGTTGATAAACTGGTCCGACCAATTCATGCTATAATATTACTTATGTCAGAAGCTATTTACGTTTCGGTGCAAGCCGATATCAAACAAAAAATTTACCAAGGGGCTTACCCCGACTTGAAACTGCCAGACGAACGGTCTTTGGCGGCTAGTTACGATGTTTCCCGGTCATCAATTAAGCGGGCCCTAAACGTCTTGGTCCAACAGGGAATCATTTTCAAAAAGCGGGGGTCGGGAACTTTCGTGAACCCCCTTTATTTGAAAAACCAGGCTATCTTCCAGCATGAAGGGTCGAACCTAGGGGTTTCCGATTCATTCCGGATCAACGGCCAGGCCCCTAGTATTGAATTGCTCGACTTCCGGGTAATTCCAGCCACGCCAGAACAGCAAACGGCCTTGTTCCTGCGGGAAGGGGACTTTGTTTATGAAATTAAGCGCCTGCGTAAAATCGATGGCGTGCCTTTTATGATTGAATATGGTTACGTGCCAATTTCTTTGTTGCCGGGCCTAAATCGCGAAACGGTTTCGCAATCAATCTATGAATACGTTGAAAAGCGGAAGTCCAAGACGGTTACCCGGTCCTTTATGACCATCATGACCGAACCATCTAACCAAGAAGAGCAAGACTTGCTGAAGCTCAAAGCGACCGAACCAGTCGGCATCATGGAGGGGATTTTCTTCATGGATGACGGCACGCCGTTGGAATATGCCAACATGCGTTTGCACTACAAGTACCTCCGCTACAATGCCTTCGTTTCTTTGGAGACGGAATAAGAGACAAAACGATAAATTTCTTCCTATTTATAATGATTCGTTGTTGTTTTGAACCGTTAATAATTGGACCGGTCCAATTTAAATTAAAATGCAACCAAAAACGAAAAAGTTAGGTCCAATCACCTTTTTTGCTTGAATCAACCTTGGTCAGTCGATATAATAGTACCTGTAAATATATAAACCTGAAGTTTGCAAGAAGCGGGCTTCGTGGAAGAAAAAAGGAGTACTATTTACATGGTTGATTACAACTCAAAAGAGTATTTAGAACTCGTTGATAAGTGGTGGCGCGCAACCAACTACTTGTCAGCTGGGATGATTTTCTTGAAGTCAAACCCATTGTTCTCAGTTACTAACACGCCTATCCAAGCTGAAGACGTGAAGGTAAAGCCTATCGGGCACTGGGGAACAATCTCAGGTCAGACTTTCTTGTATGCTCACGCTAACCGCTTGATCAACAAGTATGACTTGAACATGTTCTACATCGGTGGACCTGGTCACGGTGGCCAAGTAATGGTTACTAACGCCTACCTTGATGGTGAATATACTGCTGATTACCCAGAAGTTACCCAAGACTTGAAGGGTATGTCAACTTTGTTCAAGCGTTTCTCATTCCCAGGTGGAATTGGATCGCACATGACTGCTCAAACTCCAGGTTCATTGCACGAAGGTGGAGAATTGGGTTACTCATTGTCTCACGCCTTTGGTGCCGTTTTGGATAACCCAGACCAAATTGCTTTCGCAGTAGTTGGTGATGGTGAAGCCGAAACTGGTCCATCAATGACTTCATGGCACTCAATCAAGTTCTTGAACGCCAAGAACGATGGTGCTGTTTTGCCAATCTTGGATTTGAACGGATTTAAGATTTCAAACCCTACTCTTTTCTCACGTATGTCAGATGAAGAAATCAAGAACTTCTTTGCAGGTCTTGGTTACTCAGCTCGTTTCCTTGAAAACGATGATGTTCATGACTACATGACTTACCACGAAAAGGCTGCTTCAATCTTTGACCAAGCAATTGAAGACATCCAAGCTATCCAAAAGGATGCTCGTGAAAACGGTAAGTACGAAGACGGAACTATCCCTGCATGGCCTGTAATTATTGCACGCTTGCCTAAGGGATGGGGTGGACCTACCCACGATTTGAAGGGTATGCCTATCGAAGATTCATTCCGTGCCCACCAAGTTCCATTGCCTCTTGGCCAAAACAACTTGGAAACTTTGCCACAATTTGAAGAATGGATGAACTCATACAAGCCTGAAGAATTGTTCAACGCTGATGGTTCATTGAAGGATGAATTGAAGGCAATCGCACCTAAGGGTGACAAGCGTATGTCAGCTAACCCAATCGCTAACGGTGGACGTAAGCGTGGGGAAGCCTTGAAGGACCTTGATTTGCCAGATTGGCACGATTACGCCAACGACATCAACGCGGACAACCGTGGAACGATGTTGCCAGATGGTAACCACAACATGGACATGTTCACTTTGTCAACTTACCTTGAAAAGGTAATGCAAATGAACCCTAAGTCATTCCGCTTCTTCGGTCCTGATGAAACTATGTCAAACCGTTTGTGGTCATTGTTTGATACTACTAACCGTCAATGGATGGAAGAAGTTAAGAACCCTAACGACCAATACGAAGGTCCTGAAGGCCGTATCTTGGATGCTCAATTGTCAGAACACCAAGCTGAAGGTTGGCTTGAAGGTTACACTTTGACTGGTCGTGTTGGAATCTTTGCTTCATACGAATCATTCTTGCGCGTTGTGGATTCAATGATTACTCAACACTTCAAGTGGTTGCGTCACGCCTCAGAACAAGCATGGCGTAATGACTACCCATCATTGAACTTGATTTCAACTTCAACTGCCTTCCAACAAGATCACAACGGTTACACTCACCAAGATCCAGGTATGTTGACTCACTTGTCAGAAAAGAAGTCAAACTTCATCCGTCAATACTTGCCAGCCGATGGTAACGCCTCACTTGCTGTGATGGAACGTGCCTTCAGCGAACATTCAAAGGTTAACCACATGGTTATCTCTAAGCAACCACGTCAACAGTGGTTCTCAGCTGCTGAAGCTGAAGAATTGGCTACTCAAGGTTTGAAGGTTATTGACTGGGCTTCTACTGCACCATCAGCTAAGGTTGACATTACCTTTGCTTCTGCAGGTACTGAACCTACAATCGAAACTTTGGCAGCTTTGTGGTTGGTTAACCAGGAATTCCCTGAAGTTAAGTTCCGCTATGTCAACGTTGTTGAATTGCTTCGTTTGCAAAAGAAGTCAGAATCAGCTGGTAACGACGAACGTGAATTGTCAGATGCTGAATTTAACAACTTCTTCCAAGAAGACACACCAGTTATCTTCGGATTCCACGGATACGAAGACTTGGTTGAATCATTCTTCTTCGAACGTAAGTTCCGTGGTGACGTCTTTGTTCACGGTTACCGTGAAGATGGTGACATCACTACTACTTACGATATGCGTGTTTACTCACACCTTGACCGCTTCCACCAAGCTAAGGAAGCCGTTGAAGTTCTTGCCGACCGCGGCGTAATTGCTCAAGCGGCTGCAGATACATTCATCGCAAAGATGGATGACATCTTGGCAAAGCACTTCAAGGTGACCCGTGAAGAAGGTCGCGATATTGAAGAATTTACTAAGTGGCAATGGTCAGCTTTGAAGTAAGCTAATCACCGCTTAAAAATTGAACTGCCTCCGGGCGGTTCTTTTTTTGTGCCTTTTAGCAAATGCAGTTGGCCTTGGCCCTTATTTATAAGACTTTTCAGCCTGGTTTTGCCGAATAAAACTAGTGGTAAATTTGCTATAATAGAGTTAATTTTGAAAAGGTGGTAGACCCAATGAACCCAATTAAACTCGTTTCAATCGACATTGACGGCACGCTGTATAACGATAGCCGTGAAATTACGCCATCCGTCAAAAGTGCCGTTCAAAAGGCCAGTGCCGAGGGGGTCTACATTGTTATTACTACCGGTCGTCCCAAAACGGGTGTGACCAAGATTTTAAACGAATTGGACTTGGTGGCTGAAAACCAGTACGTTATCACCCACAATGGTGGTTTGGTTCAAAGCACCGATGGGTCAAAGACCCTCCACCGGTCATCGTTACCGTGGGAGGCCTTTTTGCAGGCACAAAAGTTTGCTGAGAAAAATGGGGCTTATATTCAAGTCGAATCGGATTCAGATGCCTTTACGGTTGCTAACCAGGTTAATGTCTATGCCAGCCAGGAAAACTATGTGGTTTCTTTGCCACTAAACTTCAAAGCTGACTTGGCCCAGCTGCAAGAATCAGGCTATGTGAAGGCAATTGCCATTGGTGAAAAGACCTTTATGGACCAAGTTCAAGCCAAGGTCCCAGCCCGATTAAAAGAAGAGGCCAATGTTGTTCGGTCGACACCAAATAACTTGGAATTTATGAATAATAACGCCTCCAAAGGCCAGGCCTTGTTGGCCTTAGCCAAGGAACTAGGAATCGATCCTAGCCAAACAATGGCAATTGGTGACCAGGAAAATGATACGACCATGATTAAGGCTGCCGGGATTGGGGTTGCCATGGGTAATGCCATTCCAGCTATCAAGGCGATTGCCGACCAAGAAACGGCTGATAATAACCACGACGGGGTGGCCAAGGCAATTGAAAAGTTTGTTTTGGGGGACTAGGTCGTCTTGAATTTGCCAGGGGGATAACGAACAGTTCTCTGGTAAAACCAAAGCAAAATGGTCTGAAATTCTTACCAGTTTTCGTGAAAATATTGGTATAATAGATAAGAAAACGTCGTCTTTTATTCTTGGAGTAGTATATGACTCAGTCAAACATCAAACTCTTTTCCCTTTCATCTAACCACCCGTTGGCCGAGAAGGTCGCTGCTGAAGTTGGTGTCCCCCTTAGTGACATTTCAGTTAAGCGTTTTGCTGACGGTGAAGTTCAGATTAACATCGAAGAATCTGTTCGTGGAGCAGACGTCTTCGTTATCCAATCAACCTCCCAACCAGTTAATGATAACTTGATGGAATTGTTGATTATGATTGACGCCTTGAAGCGGGCTTCAGCTAACCAGATCAACGTGGTTTTGCCTTATTATGGCTATGCCCGTCAGGACCGCAAGGCCCGGTCACGCGAACCAATCACAGCTAAGTTGGTTGCCAACATGATTGAACGTGCTGGTGCCACTCGCGTCATGGCATTGGACCTTCACGCCGCTCAAATTCAAGGATTCTTCGACTTGCCAATGGACCACTTGCAAGGGGCACCATTGTTGGCCGATTACTTGATTGAAACCGGAATCGCCGATAAGGAAAACGCCGTGGTTGTTTCACCTGACCACGGGGGAATGACCCGGGCCCGGAACTTGAACAACATGCTTGGCTTGGAAGCACCGGTTGCTGTTATTGACAAGCGCCGTCCGAAGCCAAACGTTGCCGAAGTTGGTTCGATTGTTGGTGATGTGGCTGGTAAGACTGCCATCATGGTCGATGATATGATTGACACTGCTGGAACCATTACTCAAGGTGCACAATTGGTTTTGGAACACGGGGCCAAGGAAGTTTATGTGGCTGCTTCACACGCGGTCTTCTCAGGACCAGCTTTGGAACGGTTGCAAAACTCCGTCTTTACTAAGGTTATCGTGACTGATTCAATTAACTTGCCTGATTCCAAGAAGTTTGACAAGTTGGAAATTGTTTCAGTTGGCGAATTGATTGGTGAAGCCATCCGTCGTGTGTCATTAAACGAAGCAATTAGTCCATTGTTTAAGCACCGGTTCCGCCGCCGTAACCAGTGAGAAAATTCTGACTTATCGGACTTTTCTTCTAAAATATGGTCATCAGATTAAAAATCACAAAGTCAAAAGCTCAATTTTCGCCTTTTTTTGGTTGAAATTGGGCTTTTTGTGAAAGAATTTCACTAAATAGCCGAATTATTTGCTGTAATATGTTACAATAACGTACGAAAAATGTTTTTTATATTGGAGCGATAACGTATGTATAAGATTTTAGTTGTAGATGACGAGAAGCCAATTTCTGATATCATTAAGTTCAACCTGGTGAAGGAAGGCTATGAAGTCGTAACTGTTGGGGACGGTGCTGCCGCCTTGGAAGCTTACCAATCAGAAAACCCTGACTTAGTTTTGCTTGACCAAATGTTGCCAGAAGTTGAAGGAATCGAAGTTCTGCGCCAAATCCGTGCCAAGGATAAGACGCCGGTCATCATGGTTACAGCTAAAAACTCCGAAATTGATAAGGTTATCGGTCTTGAAATGGGTGCGGATGATTATATCACCAAGCCATTCTCAAACCGCGAGCTCGTTGCCCGAGTGAAGGCCAACTTGCGGAACCGAAACACTGCTAGTCGCAGTGACGAAAATGAAGCTAACCAAGAAGATATCCAATTAGGTAACTTGGTTATCCATACTAAGACTTACATGGTTACCAAGGATGGGGTTGACCTTGAATTGACTCACCGTGAATTTGAGCTTTTGTCATACATGGCCCAACACATTGGCCAAGTGATGAACCGGGAAAACTTGCTCCGTCAAGTTTGGGGCTACGACTACTTCGGTGATGTCCGAGCAGTTGATGTGACGGTCCGTCGTCTTCGTGAAAAGATCGAAGATGTTCCTTCACACCCAGTTTGGTTGGGAACTCGCCGTGGTGTGGGTTACTTCCTTTCATCAGGTAAAAAAGCGAATAAATAATTAATAGAAAGGACAGGCAACCGTTTTTTGGGGTTATGAAAGTCATTGTTAAGATATTACAATCGATTCGATTCCGGATAACGTTAGTCTTTGTCCTTTTTTTGGTGGTTGTCTTAGAATCCTTTGGGGTTTTCTTTGTTCACCAAATCGAACGGCATGATTTGCTTTCCAGTCAAACGGAACTATCGATGCCAACCTATATTAAGAAAAAGATTACGGCCGGTTTGTTGAACCCAGATGATTCGGATTCTACGAATAAGATGGAAACAGCCGTCAAGGACTTTGACTCTAGCCTGGTCCAAAACGTGGTGGTTTATAACAGCAAGAGTAAGATTGTGGCCAAGCAGACTGGTAAGAAGTTGGCCATGCCCAAGACAATCGAAGCCAATTCACGGGCGGCTCTTGAAGGCGACGACTCTTACTTGCAAATTCGGACACAAAACAGTCCGGATGACGACGGCCAGCAGGCCGTGATGACGACCCCATTGTATGCCAATGGCAAGACTTCGTCTTCTAAGGAAGATGAAAAGCCAATTGGGGTTGTCGTGGTTTATGCTAGCTTGAATAAGGTTTATTCGAACGCTCGGCAAATCCTCTTGCTATTCTTAATTGCCGGTGCTTTGACCCTCTTGGCCTCGATTTACTTGGCCTTTGTTTTGTCTCGAACTTTGACTCGACCAATTGAAATCATTAACCGTCAAACCTCGCGGATTGCGGCCGGTGATTACTCCATGGTCAACAACATCAAAGGTTCGGATGAAATTTCTGAGTTGGCCCAATCGGTTAACATGTTGTCAAACCGGATTGCCGAATCAACTGAAATTATTAGTAACGAGCGTAACCGCCTTCACTCAGTCTTGCATCACATGGAGGACGGGGTCTTGTTGGCGGATGCGAACGGGAATTTGACGATTATTAACCAGTCTGCTGCTAAGTTCTTGGCCGTTGCTGAAAAAGATGCTTTGGGCCGGCCAGTCTTTGACTTGCTTGACTTGCCTGAATACCAAAGTGTCCGGGATTTAATTAAGAACCCGAAGACAATCACGATGGATATTGACGACCGAATTGTTGAAATCCGAGTGTCGTTGATTAAAAACCCATCTGGGATGATTAACGCCCTCGTTTTGATCCTGCACGATGTGACGGTTCAAAAGAAGACCGACGAAGACCGTCGGGCCTTTGTTTCTAACGTTTCGCATGAACTGCGGACACCTTTGACGACGGTTCGTTCTTATATTGAAGCCTTGATTGATGGGGCTAAAGATGATCCTCAAATCACGGAAGAATTTTTGAATGTTGTCCAAAATGAAACCGACCGGATGTCTCGGATGGTAGCCGACTTGCTTGAACTTTCCCGGATGGACCAGGGAACGATGGAAGTTAAAACGGAACTGGTCAAGTTAAACGATATTTTGAACTTTATTCTGGACCGGTTTGATATGATTTTGCAGTCACCAGCCTCTGACGATAGCAAGAAACCAATCAAGATTATCCGAGAAATCCCAGATGAAGAATTCTGGGTTGATATCGACCATGATAAGATGATCCAGGTCTTTGATAACTTGGTCAATAATGCCATTAAGTACTCACCAGATGGTGGTACGATTACCGTTGCCTTGTCGAAGCGAGGCCAACAAGCCTTGGTTGAAATTAAGGACCAAGGACTTGGTATTCCAAAGAAAGACCAAGAAAAGATTTTCAACCGGTTCTTCCGGGTTGATAAGTCGCGGTCACGGGCCATGGGTGGTACCGGACTTGGTTTGGCGATTTCTAAAGAAATGGTGGAACGGTTTAACGGCCACCTCTGGGTTGAATCGGTTGAAAACCAAGGTTCGAACTTTAAGTTGACCTTGAACCTGGTTCAAGATGACATTTTGAATTCTGATAAAAACTGGGATGACGATTAATGGTGAACTGACCGTTAATCTTAGCTTAACGTCGCCCTGGTAAAGTTGTGCTAGCAAGTTGTGGAGATTACCATGAAAAGAAATTTAACAAATCTAATTTTAGCTGGTGCACTTGCCGGGGTAATTGGTGGGGGTGCCGTTTTGGCGGGCCAAGAAGTCTACCAAAACTACCAAGTTACGCATACCGCAGTAAGGACTCAAGCTACTAAAACAACAACAATCTCGTCAAAGGACACCTCGACGAGTGCTTATAACAAAGTGGCCAACTCGGTTGTTTCCGTTTTAAACTTTAAGCAAAGCGGGTCATCTTATACGGAATCATCTGAAGGTTCTGGAATCGTTTATAAGAAGAGTAGTGGGTCTGACTTCATCGTGACCAACAACCACGTGATTGATGGGGCCGCTAAGATTCAGGTCCTAACTAACGATAATAAGACGGTTACGGCTACTTTGGTTGGAAAAGATTCTTTGACCGATTTGGCGGTCTTGAAGATTGATAATACCAACGGTGTTTCAAGTGCGACCTTTGGCGACTCAAATAAGATTGCCGTTGGCCAAAGTGTCTTGGCCATTGGGTCACCACTTGGTTCACAATACGCCTCTTCTGTGACGGAAGGAATTATTTCAGCCACGAAGCGACTGGTCCAATCTGATAGCGAAAGTAGCTCAAACTACGGTGGCTCAACTGTTATCCAGACTGATGCGGCCATTAACCCTGGTAACTCGGGCGGTCCATTGATTAATTTGGCCGGTCAAGTCATTGGAATTAACTCGATGAAGCTCTCATCGTCATCTAACGGTACGGCGGTTGAAGGAATTGGCTTTGCCATCCCATCTGACCAGGTCATCACGATTGTTAACAAACTGGTTAAATATGGCAAGGTTACCCGTCCAGCTCTTGGAATCCAGATGATTAACCTGTCTCAGGTTACTGTTTCCGAACAGAACTCAACCTTGAAGCTTCCAAGTTCCGTTAGCGGTGGGGTTGTCTTGGACAAGGTCAATGCCGGTTCACCAGCAGCGAAGGCCGGTTTGAAGAAGTACGACGTGATTGTTGGTATCGATGGCAAGTCTGTCACGAACCAATCCGACTTACGTGAGCAACTGTACACTCACAGTGTTGGCGACAAGACCAAGTTGACCTTCTACCGTGGTTCTACTAAGAAGACGGTCACGGTTAAGTTGAACCAGACATTGAAAGAATCATAAAATTAATGAGGCACTTTGTCTGTTGAATGAAAATAAAGAAGCGGTCGTTTCGAACGACCGCTTTCTTTTTGCAAAATTATTGGTCAAATAAGACAATTTGTCGGTCAATTTTGCTATACTTGATAAGGCAATTGAAACGAGGAGAGTGACGAAATGATTGTATTAGCAGGAACAATTGGGGCTGGTAAAACCAGCCTAACGGAAATCTTGGCAGACCACTTGGGTAGCCAGGCTTACTATGAAAGTGTGGATAACAACCCGATTTTGCCGTTGTTTTACCAAGACCCTAAGAAATACGGCTTTCTCCTGCAAATCTATTTCCTAAACACTCGCTTGGACCAGATCATGGAGGCCCAAAAACAGGAACACTCCGTTTTGGACCGGTCAATCTTTGAAGATGCTTTGCTCTTTCAGTTAAACGCTGACTTAGGCCGGGCAACGCAAACGGAAGTTGATATTTACAAGTCCCTCGTGAATAACGTGATTGAAGAGGTCTCAGACGAAAGTAAGCTGAAGACTCCAGAACTACTCATCCATGTGCGTGTCTCCTTAGACACGATGTTAAAGCGGATTAAGAAGCGCGGTCGTCCGTTCGAACAGATTGAACAAGACCCAGATTTGAGACAGTACTATGCGGACCTAAATGCCCGTTATGACGACTGGTTCGAACAATACGACCGGTCACCTAAGTTGCAAATTAACGGCGACGAACTCAACTTCGTTGAAGACCCTGCTGCCAAGGAAAAGGTCTTGGCAATGGTCGATGCCGCTTTAAAAGATGTTGAAAAATAAGCATAATAAAAAACCGGTTGAAACGCTGGTAGTTAGGCCCTGAAACGGGGTTTGACCACGGCGGTTTCTGCCGGTTTTATTTGTTAGCGTTAGTAAAATTTTAGCCCAAAACTTTTAGCATCATCTGCTGGAAGTCCTGCACGAACCGGGCCTCGTCCACTAAGATGGCTGCCTTGGAGTGGGTTTTCTCCAGTAACTTGGCCTTATCGCCAATCGTCCGGCCGTAATCGCCAGATTCCTGGTCATAAGTGACCTGCATGTTTAAATCCAAGGTCGTTACGTACGTTGGGTCCATTGCCACTGCGACCGCAAGCGGGTCGTGGAGGGCGGCTCCTTTTTTATCGATATCTAGGTTATAATAGGCATCGATGTAGTAGTCCATGATGTCGGCGTAATTCTGACCGGCAGTGGTACCAAGGTCGCGCCATTCCTGCGTGTACTTTTTCGTCAAAAGTGTCCGTAGGGTGACGTCGAGGCCAACCATCGTTAGGTTTTTCTGGTGTTGGAAAACTTCGTTAGCAGCTTCAGGATCCTGGTTGATGTTGGCTTCTGTAAAGGGTGTCACATTTCCAGGGACGGTGAGGGCCCCACCCATCAAGGTGGTTTGCCCAATCAGAGAACCAATCTCAGGGTCTTTTTCCAAGGCCTTGGCCAAGTTGGTCAGTGGACCGGTTGGCAAATAGATTAGATCTCCTTGATACTGGTGGGCGGCTTCAATTAAGAAGTCAATCCCGTTTTGGCTGCTGACTTGGCGGGTAGAGCGGGTTACATCGACTTCGCCGATTCCGTTTTTACCGTGGATGGCCGCTGAGATGGGCATTACTTCAAAGCTTTCAGTCGTTGATGAATGGGTTTCACCAACAAAGACTGGAACGTCTTTTGCGCCCAAGAGGTCTAGCAGGTCGAGTGAGTTTTGAGCGGTAACATCCGTCAAGGCGTTTCCGTAAGTTGCGATAATTCCGATTAAGTCGACATCATCGTGGCCAACGGCATACGCCAACGCCAAAGCATCATCGATTCCAGTGTCTAGGTCTAAAATCATTTTTTTGCGAGACATTGCGCATTCTCCTTATTCAATTTTGCGTGCAAGCCTATTGTACCAAAAGATTCAGGTAATTTACGAAGAAAGATTGATCAAATGAAAAAAACGTACGATATTATTATTGTTGGTGCCGGACCTGCCGGTATGTTCGCAGCTTTCTACGCTGCCTTGCGAGATACCCAGGTCTTGTTAGTGGAAGCATTGGAAGACTTGGGTGGTCAAGTCCAAGCCCTGTACCCGGATAAAAAGATCTGGGATGTCGCTGGCTTAGCGGGTGTTTCTGGCCGTGAATTAGTCGACCATTTAAAGGACCAATTGGGCAAGTTCCCAGTTGACGTAAAGACAAGTGCTAAGGTTACTGACTTAGTACAAAAAGACGAACAATGGTCGGTCGAAATCAATGGCGGTAAAAACGTCGTATCAGCTTCAGCTGTTATCCTCGCAACTGGGAAGGGGGCCTTTGAACCCCGTCGCTTGCAAATCGATAACGAGGCAGACTTAGAGGGCGATGGCTTGTCGTACTTTGCCCCTAATTTGGCCAAGTTCGCCGGTAGGCAGGTTGCCGTTTTGGGTGGTGGTGATTCAGCCGTTGACTTGGCAGCTCAACTTGATGGGGTGGCTCGTGAAACATACTTAATTCACCGCCGGGACCAGTTTCGAGCCTTAGAACAAGCGGTTTTGGCTTTGGACAAAACGGATGTGATCAAGAAAACACCGATGAAGGTGGCTTCAGCCGAAAAGACTGGTGACCAATTAGATTTGACCTTGGCCCACGTCAAAGATAAAACGATTAGCGAACACCTGCTAGTCGACGACCTGTTAGTCCAATATGGCTTTTTGACCAAAGGCCAGGCTGATGGTTGGCCGGCAGCACTGACTTGGGATGCCCAGGGTTTGGTTGTTACTGACCAGGTTAAGACCGGGTTGCCAGGGCTCTTTGCCATTGGGGATGTGACTTCTTATGAAGACCATGTTGATTTGATTGCTACTGGCTTTGGTCAGGGCCCAGCCGCCGTTAATGCGGCGATTGCTGGTTTCAACCCAGAAGCGGGCGGACCAGGTCATTCATCGTCATTGGATTTGTCATAGAAGTTAGAACACTGCAATTTTTTGTAGTGTTTTTTTAGTGGGAATTTAACCTATGAATGATATTGTTTTCCTAAAGATAGTTAAGAATACCTTAAAATCACTTGAGATAATGCCTTCCGAACACTTGTGCCCCAAGTAACTTTGGTAACATTAATGATAGGTCCGATGATAAAGGAGGAATCATTATGAAAGAAAATTACACCAACAAGGCCGTTGGCAAACGGCTAATGTTGACCGCTGGTGCAACAACACTGGCAGCCACAGGTGCTGTTTTCAGTGCTATGGTACTCAATCCAAATTCACAAGCGAGTGCTGATGATGTACAAGACACCGCCAGTACTCAAAGTGATGCAAGCCAGTCATGGCAAGTAAATTCTTTGGCAACTGTTCAAGCAGAAATTAAAAGTCAAGGAAAGGAATCTGACTTACACGATTATTCCGTTCAATGGGGTGATACACTGTCAGTGATTGCTCAAGCTTACGGTGTTTCTACCGATGAGGCTGCCCAGCAATTAGGTTTGGAAGATCAGGGGGTTTTGATTTCTGGCTATCAGTTGTCAAAGCAAGCAACGGTCATCCAAGCTTTGAAGGATAGTGGCGTTTTGGTATCAAGCCAAAATGTTTCTAGCTCACAAACGACCAGTAGTTCAGATTTGATAACTATTCAACAGGGGATTCCTTCATCAACAAGTGCATCTGATTCAAGCACGAACCAGACTAGCACTGCTGCTGATAGCTCCGTTAATGGTCAAAGTGGATCAACCACTGAAAGCCAGTCAGCTGTTGAATCAGCATCGCAATCTGCTGCTAATAGCCAATCAATTTCGATTGCTAGTTCTCAGGCAGCGGCTACTCAAACACAGAGTGCTGCATCGTCAACTCAGTTGTTTAATACGAGTGCCGCAACGAAAAATTCAGCGGCTAATGTAACAGCGTCTCTGTTTGCTGATTATGGTACTAAGTCATCCGGTTCAACTGCTTCAAGCCAAGCTAGTTCGACCAGTACAAGTCAATCGACTTCACAAGCTTCTAGCGCAGCAGCCACAACTACTTCTCAAAGTAGTCAAAGTTCAACTGTTAATAACAAAGTTGACACCGAAAAGTTGATTAGCTGGTTCTATAACCATATGGGGAAGCTAACTTACTCGATGACAGGTTCTCGTAATGGTTCTGATGGAACTGCTGATTGTTCTGGTGCGATGACTGAAGCTTTGTATGAAGCTGGTGCATCAAAGCCTGCTTACTTATATAACACTGACTCATTACATTCATATTTGACGCAAAATGGTTATAAGTTGGTTTCGACGAATACACCGTGGAATGCCGAACGTGGTGATATTGTTATTTGGGGAAGTCAAGGCTCATCCGGTGGAGCAGCTGGTCACGTTCAAGTTATCACTAAGGGTGACCCGGCTTCACAGGCTATTTCAGTTAACTATTCAACTAAGGGTGCCACGGGTAGCGCGGTATCTGTTTGGAACTATGATGCAGCTTATGTAGCGTCATCAAGGGCCGCTGGTCAACAATTAACCTACTACGTTTACCGTCAGGTTTAAGCTGATAAATCAAAAAAGGCAAGCCCTTCGGCTTGTCTTTTTTTGGTAGCAAAATGGGGGGAGAGAAAAAGCGTTTAATTTGATCAAAAAAAGAGCCGCTAGGATAATTCCTAGCGGCTTTTAGTGGTCAGTCAGGGGCTCGAACCCTGGACCCACGGATTAAGAGTCCGTTGCTCTACCAACTGAGCTAACTAACCATGGAGTTGTCTTAAACAACAAAAAATATTATACCATGGCTAGGGCTGGTGGGCAAGCGTTTTTAGTTGAAAAATGATATTTTTTTGCAGGCTAGTTCATTGAATGCTAGCAACTGAATAAACTAACCGGGTAATGATTAGGCGTTTGCTTCAATCACAACAAGATTGCCTTCAGAATCAACGACTGTAAAGGCAACCTTGTTGTTAAACCGGTCTTCTTCTTTTTGAATTTGGACGAAGTTATTGGCTAAGTGTTGGCGGAGTTCGTCTTGGTGGTCGCGGACTAAAAGTTCAAAGTCGACCCGTGGGTTTCCCTCGACAAAGGTCAGTTCCTCATGGTCAACGACTAAGATGCGGTCGGTTTGAGCACCAGCCTGGGGTAAGTCGAAAACATCTCGCCAGAAGCGAAAGGCCCGGTTGGGGTCTGTTGCGGGAATAGTTTTATGGTTTAACTTTCGTGCTTTCATTTGCAAGAATACCTACTTGAATTTAATAATGCTAGTATAGCCCAAGATGGCCTAGTTGACCATGCTTTAGCACTTAGAATATGGTAAAATTAAGCTTATGGCATTACTAGAAGTAAGTGGGCTCTCAATGGCCTACGCAGAAAAAACATTATATGAAGACGCGGACTTGGAATTGCAAGTTGGCGAGCACATGGGGATTGTCGGTCAAAACGGGGCCGGTAAGTCAACCTTGATTCGGATTTTGACGGGGCAGGTCTTGCCCTTGTCCGGCCGGATTGACTGGGCTAAGGGCTTGAAAATTGGTTACTTGGACCAGTATGCTGAAATCCCAGCGGGGATGACCCTTGTTGATTTCTTGCACACTGCTTACCAGGACTTGTATGACAAGCAAGACCGTGCGACCGAATTGTACGAAAAGTACGCAGCAACTGCTGATGACAAATTGCTCGAACGAGCTGGACGGCTCCAGGAAGAATTGGATGCCGCTGGCTTTTACGAAGTCGATACCGAAATCGAACGCGTGATTTCTGGTTTGGGACTGGAAGCAATCGGCCGTGACCGTGAATTGGAACACATGTCTGGTGGGCAGCGAGCCAAGGTGATCTTGGCCAAGCTCTTGTTGGAAAATGATGACGTCATTATCTTAGATGAGCCCACCAACTACTTAGATGTGGCTCACATTGAATGGTTGGAAGGGTTCTTGCAAGACTTTGAGGGCGCTGCTTTAATCATTTCCCACGACTTTGATTTCTTAGATAAGGTGACCAACGCGATTGCTGACGTTTCCTTTGGTAAGATTACCAAGTACCGGGGCTCTTTCCAAAAGGCCATGCGTCAAAAAGAAGAACGGGCTGACCAGCAAATGCGTCAGTACGAAAAGCAGCAGGTTGAAATCGCTAAGGCTGAAAAGTTTATCGCCAAAAACAAGGCTCGGGCTTCAACTTCTAAGCAGGCTAAGTCTCGTGAAAAGATGCTGGCTCGGATGGATAAGGTTGATCCACCTTCTGAAAACTTGAAGGCCAAGTTTGACTTCCCATACGTCAACTCTCAGTCAGCTGCTGCTTTGACAGTGACCAACTTATCAGTTGGTTATGAAAAAGCCATCCTTGAACCGGTTTCTTTCTCAATTACCACTGAAAAGAAGCTCGTCTTTGCTGGATTTAACGGAGCCGGTAAGTCAACTTTGATCAAATCAATCTTGGGTGAAATTCCATCATTGGGTGGTCACGTGGAATTTTCACCATCAGCCGTGGTCAATTACTTTGACCAAGACTTGGACTGGGATAACGACCAGCAGACACCCCTCCAAGCGATGCAAGATTTGTTCCCAACCATCATGCCAAAGGAATTGCGGCAACGGTTGGCAGGGGCCGGAATTAATTCCGAAAACGCCCAAAAGCCGCTCTTCCAACTTTCCGGGGGAGAGCAGACCAAGGTCAAATTAGCCATCATGGAAATGAAGCCCTCAAACTTCTTAATCCTTGATGAACCAACCAACCACCTGGATGAAGAAACAAAGAATGCTTTGTACAAGGCAATCAAAGCCTTTCCAGGGAACGCAATTATTGTTTCCCACGAAACTTCCTTTACTAAGGACTTGGCTGACCAAACATTAAACGTTGCTGCCTTATCTTATAAGGAAAATCCGGAATAAAAAGAAATATTAAAGGTTATTATCCCGAATCAGAAATGATTCGGGATTTTTTTTAAGAAAAATTATTAAATTGTAAAACGTTGATATATCAATGTTTGTAGCTATTAACGTGTCATAAAAGCTAACATTTAAGGACTTTTATTAGAAAATTATTTGAATTTTATTTGAATTTTATTTGATTGGTTGGTAAGATTAAACATACATTAAGAAAAGTGACCGAGGAGGGCATGGAATGAAACGATGGCAGAAATGGACTGCGGGGGCAGTCGTTGTTGTAGCCGTTGCTGCTGGTGGAAAAGCAGCTGGCTGGTGGGGCGGTTCAACCGCTACTGGAAAGGCTTTGAATTATGCTTTGTCAGCAAATATTCAAACATTGGATCTTTCAAAAGTAACAGATAATAACTCGTTGACAATTTTGGGTAACACGGAAGCCAACTTGTTGCGGGTGAACGCTAAGGGTAATGTCGAACCTGATTTGGCAAAGTCATATAGCGTGTCTTCTGATGGTTTGACTTATACGGTTAAGTTGCGGTCAGGTTTGAAATTCTCAGATGGATCTTCATTGAAAGCTAAAGATGTTGTTTATTCATGGCAACGAATTGCTGACCCTAAGACGGCTTCACAGTACTCATACTTGACCTCTGGGGTTGAAAACGCTGATGATATTGTTGCTGGTAAGAAGCCAGTTTCAGACTTGGGCGTTACTGCAAGTGGTAACACGGTTACCTTTAAGCTTGAAAAGCCAATGCCACAATTCAAGTACCTCTTGAGTTACGCAATCTTTGCACCACAAAAGCAATCATTTGTTGAAAAAGAAGGTTCAAAGTACGGAACCACTTCTTCAACTCAGATTTACTCTGGTGCATACAAGCTTGAAGGCTTTAACGGAACAAACAACAGCTTCAAGATGGTTAAGAACGATAATTACTGGAATGCTAAGAACGTTAAGACCAAGAAGATTAACTGGCAAGTTGTTACCAATCCAGATACAGCGGTTAAGTTGTACAAGGAAGGTAAGCTAGACCGTGCTTCGATTGCCAACTCTGCTGAAATGTATGCCGCTAATAAGAGCAATAAGGATGTTACAACATCAGCGGTTGCTGCTACGACTTACCTTGAATACAACCAAGCTAAGAACCCATACTTGGCCAACGCTAAGATTCGTGAGGCTTTGAACCTTGCTACTAACCGTAGTGATTTGGCTAGTCAAGCAACTGGTGGAACCCGTGATGCTGCTACTAGTCTTGTTTCAAAGAACTTGACCAAGGCTGCCAACGGTAAGGACCTATCAACTTATGTAGCTCCTGGTTACACATATAACAAGAAGAAGGCCAAGGAACTCTTCGAAGAAGGTTTGAAGGAAGTTAACAAGGGCAAGATGAATATCAGCATCGAAACGGACGCTGATTCACCAATTGCCAAGAACACGGTTGACTACTTGAAGCAAGCTTGGGAATCAATCTTTGGTACTGATAACATTTCAGTTACTGAAAAGGTTGTGCCATTCAAGCAGCGTCTCCAAGATTCTTCTAACGGTGACTTCGATGTCGTCGTGACGAACTGGAACGGTGATTACCAAGACGGTTCAACCTTCTACGACTTGTTTAAGTCAGCTGATACTGGCATGAACTCTGGTCAATTTACTAACGCTACTTATACTGCAGCAGTTGCCAAGGCTGAAGGACAAGATGCTAACAACGCTTCTGCCCGTGATGCTGACTGGAAGGCTGCTGAAGCAGCTTTGAAGGCTGATTCAAACATTAACCCACTCTACTCATGGAAGGGTATCACCTTAGCACGTAAGAACGTTAAGGGCGTGGTTACAACACCAGCTGGTGTTGGTCTTGATTTGACCTACGCCTACCGTAAGTAAAATTTTTAAGAACTAAGGGAGTCATTCAAAATGGCCAAGTACATTTTAAAACGAGTGTTGATCCTGTTAGTAACATTATGGATTGTGGTCACGGCGACCTTTTTCTTAATGCAAATTCTTCCTGGAACACCGTATAACAACCCGCACTTGACGGCCTCAGCCATTGCGCAGCTGAACCAAACTTATGGTTTAGATAGACCAGTCTATGTGCAATACTTCGATTATCTTGGTAATCTGTTGCATGGTGATTTAGGAACTTCATACCAGTACCAAAACCAGTCAGTTTCAATGCTGATTGGTCAGCGGTTACCTGTTTCTGCTCAACTAGGACTACAAGCTTTGGTAGTTGGAATCTTAGCTGGGCTTTGGTTTGGGGCTGTGTCAGCTCGAAACCAAAACAACAAGACAGACGGTTTCTTAAGCATTATTTCAACGCTTGGAATTTCAGTTCCTTCCTTCATCTTGGCAATTGTTTTGCTCTTTATCTTTGGATATGAACTGAGCTGGTTCCCAATTTCTGGTTGGGGTGACAGCTTCTCACAAACAATTTTGCCAACTCTGGCCTTAGCAGTTAGTCCAGCAGCCATCACAACCCGGTTCGTCCGTTCTGAAATGATTGATGTCTTGCATTCAGACTATATTCAACTAGCCCGGGCGAAAGGTTTGGACGAAAACCAGTTGGTCCGTCAGCACGCTTACCGGAATTCAATGATTCCAATTTTGACCTTGATTGGGCCAATGGTGGCGAACTTGTTGACAGGTTCAACTTTGGTTGAAACTATCTTCTCGATTCCTGGAATTGGTCAGCAGTTTGTTTCATCGATTCCAACAAAGGATTATCCGGTTATTATGGGAACCACGATTGTCTATGCTTTGATCTTGATGGTCTGCATTTTGATTACTGATATCATTACAGCCATCGTTGATCCACGAGTTCGGTTGCAGTAGGGGGAAACCATGACAGAAGTAAAAAATGAATTTTCCCTCGTTGGAATTAAAAACCAGGCTGCGAGTGAAACGATTGTAAAACCGACTTTAACCAATTGGCAAAACATTTGGCGTCGGTTGAAAAAGAATAAGTTAGCGGTTGTTAGTTTGTTCTTCTTACTCTTTGTTTTCTTGTATGCTTTGATTTCAATTCCAGTTGTTAGCCAAAACTCAGCTAACGAGTTTAATACTGGGACTTCGAAGTACAAGAACTTGGCACCAAAGTCAGGGCTACCAATTCCCTACTGGGATGGAAAGCAGACGATGCCTGGTTCCTCTGATGCAGTTGATTCCTATGCTCAAAATGATGTTACTCAAAACTTTATTTTGGGAACGGATAACTTGGGCCGGTCAATTGCTAAGCGAGTAACGGTTGGTTTGCGGATTTCACTCTTTGTAGCGATTGCTGCCACCTTGATTGACTTGTTAATCGGGGTAACTTACGGATTAGTTTCCGGTTGGCTCGGTGGCTGGATTGATAATGGGATGCAACGGTTGATTGAAATCATCTCTGCTATTCCAAGTTTGGTTGTCGTGACCTTGCTAGCAATGTGGTTTGGTTCAGGAATTTGGTCAATTATTCTGGCGATTGCTTTTACCAACTGGGTTGGAATGGCCCGTCAGGTTCGAAACTTGACATTGACTTATAAGGAACGCGACTTTATCCTAGCCGCCAAGACATTGGGTGAATCAGGTCCTAAGATTGCCTTGAAGCACCTAGTGCCGAATATGTCTGGGACCATTATCGTTCAGATTATGATGACCATTCCAAGTGCCATCATGTTCGAAGCAGTTTTGTCAGCAATTAACTTGGGGGTTAAGGCACCAACGGCCTCATTGGGAACATTAATTTCCGATGCCCAAAGTATGTTGCAGTACTACCCTTACCAAATCTTGATTCCATCAGCCGTCTTGGTCTTGGTCTCACTAGCCTTCATCCTCTTGGGGGATGGCCTTCGTGATGCCTTTGACCCTAAGATGACTGACGAATAGGAGACTTTCATGACAGATTCAATTTTACAAGTGAAAAACCTCCAGGTCAGCTTTAACACCTATGCCGGTAAAATCCAGGCAATCCGGGGCGTTGACTTTGACCTCAAGGCCGGAGAAACTCTGGCGATTGTCGGTGAATCCGGTTCTGGTAAGTCGGTTACCACTAAGACTTTGCTTGGCTTGAACGCTGAAAACGCTGAACTCGGTGAAGACAGCCAAATTCTTTACGAAGGTAAAAACCTGGCTCAGTTGTCTGAAAAGGAATGGGAAGGTTACCGTGGTTCTGAAGTGGCCATGGTTTTCCAAGACCCAATGACTTCTTTGGACCCAACCATGAAGATTGGTCAGCAGATTGCTGAACCAATGTTAAAGCATGGTGATATTGATAAAAAGGCTGCGTGGGAAAAGGCCCTTTCAATTATGAAAGAAGTCGGAATTCCAAATGCTGAAGAACACATTAACGATTATCCCCACCAGTGGTCTGGTGGGATGCGCCAACGGGCGGTCATCGCGATTGCATTAGCTGCTGAACCAAAAATTTTGATTGCCGATGAACCTACGACTGCCTTAGATGTGACGATTCAGGCTCAGATTCTGAAAGTTTTGAAGGATTTGCAGGAAAAAAACAACACTGCAATTATCTTTATTACCCACGATTTGGGTGTGGTTGCTGGTATTGCTGACCGAGTGGCTGTTATGTACGCCGGTAAGATTGTTGAAACCGGCACGGTTAACGAAGTCTTTTATAACCCACAGCACCCCTATACTTGGGGCTTGCTTGGCTCAATGCCTTCAACTAAGACTGAATCCGGTACGCTTCAAGCAATTCCTGGTACGCCACCAGACCTGCTTTACCCACCCAAGGGTGATGCATTTGCGAACCGCAATGAATTTGGCCTAGCAATTGACCATGAGAAGCAACCACCATTTTTCCAAGTATCAAAGACGCATTACGCTGCTACCTGGCTCTTAGATGACCGGGCACCAGCTGTAGAGCCTCCACTTGAAATAAAGCGCCGCCAGGCTTACTGGCAGACCTTGCAGAAAGAGGAGGTTCAGTAATGCAAAACCCAAATGCCAAAAAATTAGTTGAGGTGCAAAACTTAAATCTGACTTTTAACGCCGGGAAAAAGAATGCCACCAAGGCGATTGATAACATTTCCTTTGATATCTACGAAGGGGAGACCTTTGGTTTGGTTGGGGAATCAGGTTCTGGTAAGACCACGATTGGTCGGACCATCTTGAAGTTGTATGACCAAGATGATGGGACGATTAAGTTTGACGGCCAAGACCTGGGCAAGTTGAAGAAGAAGGACCTCCAAGCCTTCCGTAAGCAAGCTCAAATGATTTTCCAAGACCCTCAAGCCTCCTTGAACGGCCGCCTCCGGGTTGAAAATATTATCGGTGAGGGCCTTGACCAGGTTGGTTATACCAAAAAGCATGACGAACGTGCTGAAAAAGTCTTGGAATTGCTTAAGTTAGTTGGTTTAAACAAGGACCACGCCTCCCGTTATCCCCACGAATTTTCGGGTGGTCAAAAGCAACGAATTGGAATTGCGCGCGCCCTAGCGGTTCAACCAAAGTTCATTATTGCTGATGAACCAATTTCCGCTTTGGACGTTTCTGTTCAAGCCCAAGTGGTCAACCTGCTAGCTGACTTGCAAAAGCAAAGTAACTTGACTTACCTCTTTATTGCCCACGATTTGGCAATGGTGAAGTACATCTCTGACCGAATTGGTGTGATGCACTGGGGAAAGTTGGTCGAATTAGGAACGGCTGATGAGGTTTATAACCACCCATTGCACCCGTATACCAAGTCGCTCTTGTCAGCGGTGCCGGAACCAGACCCAATTTCTGAAAAGAACCGGGTAATCAAGCCTTATGACCCTAGCTTTGAAAAAGATGGCCAAGACCGGTCAATGATTGAAGTTTCCAAGGGACACTTTGTGTTGGCAACTCCTGAAGAAGCCAAGACTTATGAACAAGAGCAAGCTTAATTGCCTTGTTTGAAAATTAGAAAAAGCTCTCAGAGCTTAGACCGAGCGGAAATTTCCCGCCAAGTCTAGCCCTGAGGGCTTTTTTCCTGTAAAATTAACTTGCTATGGAAAACTTTAAAGAAGAACTCGAAACAAGGCGAACTTTCGCCATTATTTCCCACCCCGATGCGGGAAAAACAACCTTAACGGAGCAATTGCTCTTACACGGAGGTGTAATCCGTGAAGCTGGAACAGTCAAGGGGCGTGGGGCCAAAAAACTGGCTTCCTCTGACTGGATGGCCATTGAACAGCAACGTGGAATTTCGGTGACCTCATCTGTCTTACAGTTTGATTATGAGGGCAAGCGGATTAACATCCTGGATACCCCTGGGCACGAAGATTTCTCAGAAGACACCTACCGGACCTTGATGGCTGTTGACTCGGTTGTGATGGTTGTCGATGCGGCCAAGGGAATCGAGCCTCAGACCAAGAAGCTTTTTGAGATTGTCTCAAACCGGGGCATTCCAGTCTTTACCTTCTTTAACAAGATTGACCGGGACGCTCGATCACCGTTGGACTTGGTCGATGAATTGGAAACGGTCCTGGGCATCCAGGCTTACCCAATGAACTGGCCAATTGGTTCTGGGCAAATCCTGCAGGGAATCTATGACTTAAAGCAAAAGGAAATGATTCCGTTTAAGAACGCGGTCGACCATCCGGAAGTCCGTGACGAAGGAATGGATGAAATCGAATTGCTAGAAGATGCCGGAAATGAATTTGACGAGGAAGCTGTTGCTAGCGGAAAATTGTCACCAGTCTTCTTCGGTTCAGCCTTGGCCAACTTTGGTGTAACGGAATTCTTGCGGGAATACCTAACGTACGCACCCAAGCCAATGGCGGTCAAGACGGTTGATGATGTTGAAGTTGAACCAGATAACGACCAATTCACTGGCTTTGTCTTCAAAATTCAGGCCAACATGGACCCACGTCACCGTGACCGGATTGCCTTTGTCCGGATTGTTTCTGGGGCCTTTGAGCGGGGGATGGACGTGACCTTGCAGCGGACTGGTAAGAAACTCCGCTTGGCTAATGTGACCCAGTTTATGGCCGAAGAACGTGAAAATGTTCAAGGCGCTGTCCCTGGCGATATTATTGGGGTTTATGATACTGGTAACTTCCAAATCGGCGATACGATTTTTGCCGGTAAGAAGGCAGTCCAGTTTCCTGACTTGCCAACCTTTACGCCAGAATTCTTTAACAAGGTGATTGCTAAAGATGTCATGAAGCAAAAGTCCTACCACAAGGGGATTACCCAGTTGGTCCAAGAAGGAACCATCCAGCTTTACAAGTCTTGGAACTCAAATGAGTACATTCTGGGAGCCGTTGGACAGTTGCAGTTCGAAGTCTTCAAGTTCCGGATGGAAAATGAATACAACGTTGAAATTCAATTTGAGCCAATCGGTTCCAAGGTGGCCCGTTGGATTGACCCAGACCAAGTTGATGAAAAGATGGCTTCGTCGCGGAACTTACTGGTTAAGGACCGTCATGATCGCCCAGTCTTCTTATTTGAAAACGCCTTTGCCCTAAATTGGTTTAAGGACAAGTACCCAGACGTTGAATTAGAAGCAAAAATGTAATGATTTGGATAAAAGTGGTTTGCGAGAGCAAGCCGCTTTTTTTATTTGGAAAGAGAATTATTTTAACAAATATGTATCAGAATACGAACGAATTGATTAATTATTCTGAAATAAGTCGGGAAAGTGCTATACTTATTTTTGCTGGGATTGAATTGTTCTAAACAATCAGTCTTCAGCAAAAATAAATTTGGGGTAGAAGCCCGCGCGTTAAGTGCGGTGGGTACGGAATGTGGCCTGCTGACGAAACATTATTGTGCGGTGCGGGTTTCGCATTCACCAACCAAGGTGAACGCTCCTTTAGGAGGTTCAAAATGAACAATCAGCACACAACTCTGTCACGGTGGAAGATGGTCAGTCTGTCGGTCCAGCAAATGGTTTTGCTGGCCTTGTTAATGGCCGTTACGCTGGTTTTGGGTAAGTTTTCAATTTACCTCACACCGACAATGAAGGTTGCCTTTACTTTTTTGGCAACATCGTTGATTGGTCGGTTCTTTGGCCCGGTGTGGTCTGTCTTTGTCCTAGTCATCTTAGACTTTGTCAATTCGGCCCTGTTAACTAGTCCGGCCGTTTGGTCTCCATTTTTAGCAGTTGGAGTAGCGATGACTGCTTTGATTTTTGGGACACTATTTTACCGGTCAGATCCTAAGGCCCGCGTACCGTTTTGGCGGGTTTTGCTAGCAGTCCTGCTCGCAACCTTTGTGGTCAACTTGCTGGTCAATACCTTTGCTTTGATGCTGATGTATTCAGCCCATCATTCGCTCTCGGTCTTCTTGGCCATGATGGTGACCCGCTTACCGAAGCAGTTGATTTTCTTCCCAATCCAGTTGGTTTTGACTTACTTGGTCTTAAATAACCGGATTGTCGACCAGATTTCACAAAAATTTTTCTAAAATAAAAGCCAAGTCTTGTCTCAAAACTGAGATGGGACTTGGCTTTTTATTGATTGTTAGAAACTTTTACGAAGCGGGCAAATCCTTATGGATTTGGCTGACGTTACCATGGACTAGGTGTGGGAAGACAATTTGATCTGACCAGGCAATGATTTGTCCTTGAAAGAGGAAGGAGAAGGCGGTCCCAATGTTTAAGGAAACCACTGATCCGGAGATGACCCAGCAGGTCAACGAAATGCCGATGGCCACCACGAAGTTTGATATTTGGGCCTTAGGTGCTGACCCACGAAAGTAAGAAAAGCGCAGGATGTTGGTCATGTCATCAATTGGGTGAAGGATAAAGTTGACCCGTTGGTAAACTGAAATGGCGACTCCGACAACCGCTACACCAGCAAAGTCAAAAATCAATTTGACCCAAAGTGACTCATCGGCGATTCCCATGTGTAAAAACAGGGTATTAAAATAGCCGGCCAAAAATGAAAAGGCGAGTCCAAAGGCAATGTTGCCAGAAAACCGTTTTAATGAAAATTTATGGGCCAAAAAGATATTGGCAACCGCCACCAAAACGACAATGGCACTCAAAAATAGGGCAAAGGGTAGCCCGGTTACGTGGGCCAGGTTAGCGGCTCCAGCTGTCCAAGGTGCCGATCCCAGGTTAGTGGCGACGGACAAGCCATTGCCAAGGGCATCGAGTATTAGTGAGAAAACGAAGTAAACAGCAACTTGTCGGTATGTTAATTCAAAAAATTGACCATTACGGTGGTACATTGGACACCTTCCTTTAAAGACATTCTTATTTAATAGTATAAAAGAAAAACACCGTTAAACCAACGGTGTTTTGATAGCAATTTCTTCTTATTTTAATGACAATTTAACGATGCCTTCCCACCGAGGTGTCTGTGGAAACATGTCAATTGGTTGGATGAAGTCAACCCGGTAGGCGGCGCTTAAGTCGGCCAGGTCCCGGGCCAAAGTTGAAGGGTTACATGAGATGTAAACAAACTTCTTGGGCTTGGATTTCAAAACAGCTCGCTTAAAGGCGGGGTCCAAACCAGGACGGGGTGGGTCAACCACTAAGGCAGTCGGCGCAAAACCTTCGCGAGCCCACTTTGGAAAGACTTGCTCAGCAGTTCCAACCTCGTAAAGGGCGTTGTCAATGTCATTATCTGCAGCGTTTATCTTAGCATCGGCGACCGCTTCAGGAATCACTTCCATTCCGCGAACTTCTTTGACGGAATAGGCCATTGATAAGCCAAGAGTTCCGACTCCGGCATAAGCATCAACGAGCTGGTCATCGGACCGTAAGTCTAAGGCCTTGATGGCCGTCTCGTAGGTTTTTTGCATTTGCTGGTAGTTTAACTGTAAGAAGGCTCGTGGTGATAATGAGAAGTTCAAGCCGAGGATTTCTTCTTGCAAATAATCATCGCCCCAGAGCTTGATCGTTTCATCACCCCAAATCAAAGAGGTCTTGCCGGGGTTAATGTTTTGGAAGATTCCGGTAATGGCAGGAATCTTCTTGGTGATCTGTGGCAGTAAGTCGTCTAAGCCAGGGAAGTCTTCACGGTTGGTGACAATCACGACCTGGGCCTGGCCGGCTTGGTTAGCTCGAACAATCAAGGTTTTGACTAAACCGGTATTCTTGGCTTCGTTGTAAAAGGAAACAGAAGCCTCGTCCAAGACTTGGCCGAGTTGGCGGACAACTGCCATCGACGTTTCATCTTGGGTGGCAATCGTTGGCAAGTCGACTAAGTCGTGGGACCCACGCTTGTACAAACCAATCTTTAAATCACCACCAATCTTGCGGATTGGCAGGGAGGCTTTATTCCGGTAGTGGTCGGGTTGGTCCATGCCAATCGTAGCATTGATCTGATAAGACTGGTAGCCGGCTGGCTGGAACTTTTCCAAAGCCTGTTGGATAAGGTCTTTTTTAAAGGCTAGCTGAGCCGGGTAGGCCAAGTGGGCTAGTTCGAAACCACCGACTAAGTCGGCAGCGGGATCATCAGGGGTGACCCGGTCGGGGCTTTGTTCACGGACTGTAACAGTCTTAGCTTCGATGTACTTATCGGTAAAATCGGTCACCTTGGCCGTTACGACTTCCCCTGGTAAGGCGCCAGGGATAAAGACGATCTTGCGTTTGAAATAGCCAATTCCTTCCCCGTTGATACCCAGTCGTTTAATGGTTAATGGGAACTTTTGACCAATTTTGACTTGGACAGGCTGGTTGTTTTGCTGGGACCGGTTGAAATGACTCCCGCGGTTATCAAAACGCTTTGCACCAGTTCGACCTGAATTTGACCGACCTTGGTTTGAACTTGACCGTCGGTCCGTGTGACGGTTGGGCCGGTTATCGGAGTGGTTGTGGTTGTTTTGACCCTTTTGATAGGGACGTGAATCTGAATTTGGCATAAGTAGTCCTTTAAATGGCACAATCGGCAAGCTTTTTCTTTACTTGCTAGCGGTTAGTTGGATATGGTACGACTGTTCTTTGATTTCATATAAGCGGTGGATGTTTTGCATTAACAAGAGCAACCAGGAGATGCCCAGCGCCAAAACAATGATTTCAAAGGCAGTTAGCGATAAGTAATGAACGATGTAAAAGAGCAAGGCGGCTAAGACCATGCCACCGGCAGTTCCGGCTGAAAAGAAACGGAATTCCTTGGTGGCATTTGGCAAGAGCCAGTAAATTAAAAGCATTGGAATTCCAGTTCCAAGGATCAGCATGTTGGCCACTGTGTCGTGGGCGTAATGCAAGAAGCCGGGGTTGTTGGGAACGGCCCCGATGGCAAAGAGGCAAAAGGCATCAAAGGAGAGGAAGAACCGTAGTGTTGCTAGTCGCCACTTCTTTGGATGATGCTTTTGGATGGGGACAAAGAGGTAATCAATCAACGTTGCCCACAATAGCCCGGAGACCATCAAGGTTGCGTTAAAGGTCCAGGAGAACTGGGCCCGCTTCGTTCCCAAAAAGGAGAAGTTGTGTTGCCACCAGAGTAAGCGGGAGTTCGTTACCATAGCGACCAAGACCCCGATGACGATAGTGACAATCAAAATCGTCATCATAAAGGAGGTTGAAACAACACTAGTGGCGTAA
Source organism: Fructobacillus sp. ChS1-6f1-1-27 (assembly GCF_059579415.1). Taxonomy (NCBI): domain Bacteria; kingdom Bacillati; phylum Bacillota; class Bacilli; order Lactobacillales; family Lactobacillaceae; genus Fructobacillus; species Fructobacillus sp. ChS1-6f1-1-27. The sequence continues at coordinate 117,231 of NZ_JCAOER010000004.1, forward strand.
ACCATTAGGTAGTTGATGATACTAATAAAGATAAAGAATAAAATTGTAGCCGTTAGACGGTCAAAGGAAGCAAAGCGGAAGAGGTAGCCGATTGCCCAAAAGACAGCAATCATGGTGAAGGCTTCAATCAAGGCGAAGGACAAGAACAGTGTTGGTGCCAATCGGATATCGGTTTGCTTTTTATCGGGGTCTTTTTGTTGGCGGATGTTTTTAATCGTGAAGTAGATAAACAGGGCCATTCCGGTGATTTCGCCACCACCGATTACGGCAGTCGCAATCGAGTTATCCCCCGTAAGCGAAATTAGTGGGTTTTGCTGCCAGAGTAAGTAAAAAATATAAATAACAGTGGCCACAATTGAGGGGATGATAAACCGTCGAATCGATAGGTCTTGTCGCTCAGTTTCCCTTTGTTCCGGTTTTAAGGTCATTTGGTCATCAGACACGAGCAAATCAAACTCGGTCTGGTCAGTAATTTTTAGATTTTCGACAGCTTCTTCAGGCAGGTCGACAAAAAAACGGCGGTTTGCCATGGGGTACCTCTGATTTAATGATAAATACTTCTGCTTTATTTGGAAAAGATTGCCAAACAGCTGGTGGCTGTAGGCGCAACTACTCTATTTTAATCGAAAAGATCAAAAATAGATATAGCACACTTGTGTTATATCACATATGTGCTATAATAAGAATCAAGGAGGTGGCAGAGATGCAAGAAGAAAGCTGCTGGAAGTGGAGGTTGACGAATGGTTCGTTTTAACATTAAAACCTATTTGGTCGACAAATCACTGACGATTTACCGGGTTTCCAAAAAATCTGGTTACGGCTACACGACGATTCACCGGTCCTTTAATAAGGACCAATCGAACGCCACGTCCTTAAATATTCGCGATTTAGATGCCTTAGCCCGGGCCCAGAAAATGGAAATGTGGCAAGTATTAAAAGAGCTTGAAGAAGGGTACAAAGGAAAGGACTAACCTGTACCAATGAATCCAACTCACAATTGAATAAAACTAAAGGAAGGTAATACTCTTATGGCAAATCAAAACGATGCATTTAACAACAACTTTGGCTCAGACATGGATAACATCTTTAACAACATGATGGGCAACCTCGGTGGGATGAATTCTGAAAACCGCCGCTACTTGATTAACGGTCGGGAAGTAACCCCCGAAGAATTTGCGGAATACCGTCAGACCGGTAAGTTGCCAAATGGCGCCGACCAAAATGGTCAGACTGCTGGCAACGGTCGCAGTCAAAATGGCCAAGGTCAGGTTAAGGATGATGGTATGTTGGCAAAGTTGGGTCGAAATTTGACCCAAGAAGCTAAGGATGGCCTGCTGGACCCAGTGATTGGACGGAACAAGGAAATCCAAGAAACAGCTGAAATTCTGAGCCGGCGGACCAAGAATAACCCAGTCTTAGTTGGGGATGCCGGTGTCGGTAAGACGGCGGTCATCGAAGGTTTAGCTCAGGCAATTGTTGCTGGTGACGTACCAGCTGCCATCCATGACAAGCAAATCTACTCGATTGATATTTCAGCCTTGGAAGCTGGTACCCAGTTCCGGGGGGCCTTTGAAGAAAATGTCCAAAAGCTAATTGATGAAGTTAAGAAGGCTGGGAATGTCGTATTATTCTTTGATGAAATCCACCAGATCCTTGGTGCCGGTTCAACCGGTGGTGAAGATGGTGGTAAGGGCTTGGCCGATATTTTGAAGCCAGCCTTGTCACGTGGTGAAATTTCTTTAATTGGAGCTACCACCCAAGACGAGTACCGTAATACGATTATGAAGAACGCTGCCTTGGCGCGTCGGTTCAATGAAGTAACGGTCAACGCTCCTTCTGCCGAAGACACTTTGAAGATTTTGGAAGGAATTGCGCCTTTGTATGAGAAGCACCACAATGTGGCCCTTCCGCAAAAGGTTTTGCAAGCTGCGGTTGATTACTCAATCCAGTACATTCCACAGCGGTCTTTGCCAGATAAGGCAATTGACTTGATTGACATGACCGCGGCTCATTTGTCAGCACAAAACCCAGCAACTGACAAGGTTTCGCTGGAAAAGAAGTTGGCCGACTTAAAGAGCCAGCAAGAAGAAGCTGTTTCAAAAGAAGATTACGAAAAGGCTTTGGAAGTCAAAAATCAGATTAAGGAAGTTAACCAGCAAATTGACTCCGCTAAGGAGGCCAAGAAGGTCGAAGCAACACCAAATGATGTTGCCAAAGCCGTTGAACGGTTGACTGGTATCCCAGTTTCACAAATGGGTGCTTCTGATATCGAACACTTGAAGAAGATTGACCAGCGTTTGGCTGGTAAGGTCATTGGACAAGACGAGGCGGTCAACATGGTTGCCCGGGCAATCCGGCGGAACCGGGCTGGCTTTGACGAAGGAAACCGACCAATTGGTTCCTTCCTCTTCGTTGGGCCAACCGGGGTTGGTAAGACCGAATTGGCTAAGCAGTTAGCTCAAGACCTCTTTGGCCAAAAAGATTCGATTATCCGCTTGGATATGTCGGAGTACTCTGACTTAACTGCTGTGTCGAAGTTGGTTGGTGCTTCAGCCGGTTACGTTGGTTACGATGATAACCAAAATACTTTGACTGAAAAAGTTCGTCGAAACCCTTACTCGATCGTCTTGTTGGATGAAATTGAGAAAGCCAACCCACAGGTCTTGACCCTCTTACTCCAAGTTTTGGACGATGGTCGTTTGACTGATGGTCAAGGAAACGTGGTCAACTTCAAGAACACGGTCGTAATTGCCACTTCAAACGCCGGCTTTGGTAACAAAGAGGTTGAAGAAGGCGACTTGATGGACCGCTTGTCCAAGTTCTTCCGGCCAGAATTCTTGAACCGTTTTAACGGTGTGGTTGAATTCTCAGCTCTGACCAAGGAAGACTTGAAGCAAATCGTTGACTTGATGTTAGAAGACGTCAACAAGACCCTTGCTAAGAAGGATTTGACCTTGGCAGTTTCTGATGACGTCAAGAACCACTTAATTGACGACGGTTACGATGAAGCCCTCGGTGCCCGGCCACTCCGCCGGGTCATTGAGCAACAAATTCGTGACCAAGTCACTGACTTCTACTTGGATAACCCCGATGAAAAGGCTCTGTCGGCGGATATGGTCGATGGTAAGGTTGTGATTTCGGCGGTGGAAACGGCGAAAGCTTAATTAATTTTTGACAAATAAAAAAGAGTCCGGCTTGCAAACAATGCAAGTCGGACTTTTTTAGTGAAATAATTTTGCTTGCCTTTCGTCTAATAAAATTAAGCGGTCAGTTAATCGGGCAAGACTGACCATCCTCCCCAGGCTTTAGAGCAACATCTTGGTACTCGTCTTCAAAGCGGCGGAACAAGACGGCAGCATACCGGCAGGAAGGGCGGACCTTCTTATCCTCTTGCCGGGCTTTTTGGACCACAGCATCGACGAGGTCGCGAGCGATACTCTTGCCGCGTGCCTCTGGGTCGACGAAGGTCTTGGTCAGGTCTAGCACCTGGTCGCCTTCTTCAGTAAAGGTGACTTCACCAAGCTTTTGGCCGTCTTCTTCGTAGTAAAATGCGTTTTTTTCAGCAATGATTGCCATGACTACCTCCAAAATTAGTCCGGGCGGTTTAGAAATTGCCCTAGATGACGTATAATAAATTGGTTATAAGATAAATTTTTCCAAATGTAAAGGGGTTCTGATGAAAAAACGTGGATTTGAAATTGTAAGTAAGTATGCTTCTGCTGGTTTAACCCTGCCAGCCCGGTCAACGACCGGTGCGGCCGGCTATGACTTCCGGGCAGCCAAAGAAGTAGTGGTTCCAGCCTTTAACGCTGAAAGTGCTAAGCCAACCTTGGTACCAACTGGAATTAAGGCTTATATGCAAGAGGGCGAATATTTACAGTTGGTCGCTCGGTCATCAATGCCAATCAAAAAGCGGTTGGTGATGCCAAATGGTGTTGGCATTATCGACGCTGATTACTACAACAATGAGAAAAACGAAGGCGAAATCTTTGTGCAAGTCTTAAACTACAGTGCCGAAGAAGTTGTGGTGGAAGCTGGTGAACGGATTGGCCAGGGAATCTTCTTGCCTTATTTGCTCGCTGACCAAGATGAAGATGTGGAAAAGGTTGTCCGTGCTGGTGGCTTTGGGTCAACCGGGGAGGCCTAATGGCGAAGACCAAAACACAATTTATTTGCTCAAATTGTGACTTTATCTCGGCCCGCTACTTGGGCCGGTGCCCAAACTGTGGCGAATGGGGAACCTTTGTCGAAGAAAAAATCCAACCGGAAACCACCAACCGGAAGGCCCGAGTTGGAATCGATGGGAAGGTTGCCAAAGTCGAAGCCATCAACGAAGTTTCCTTAGAGGAAACCCCGAAGGTGACAACCGGTCTCCAGGAACTAAACCGTGTTCTTGGTGGCGGGGTCGTTGCTGGAACCTTGGTCTTAATCGGTGGTGATCCCGGGATTGGAAAGTCGACGCTGCTCTTGCAGGTTTCTGGCCAGTTGTCCGAACACGGCCAGGTCTTGTATGTTACCGGTGAGGAGTCAGCCTCACAGGTAAAGCTGCGGGCGGATCGGTTAGATGTTGGCGGCCAGGACTTTTATTTGTATCCTGAAACCGATATGACGGCGGTTAAGAAGCAAGTTGAGGAGCGCAAACCGGACTTCTTGGTGATTGACTCCGTCCAAACGATGCAAGAACCAGACCTAACCTCACCAATTGGGTCTGTTGCTCAAATCCGTGAAGTCACGGCTGACTTGCTCCAGATTGCCAAGACCAACAACATTACCGTCTTTATCGTCGGTCACGTGACCAAGGATGGGGCGATTGCTGGTCCAAAGATTTTGGAACACATGGTTGACACCGTTTTGTACTTTGAAGGGGACCGTCATTACAAGTACCGAATTTTACGGGCGGTTAAAAACCGTTTTGGTGCGACCAACGAATTAGGTATCTTTGAGATGCGCGACCATGGCTTAGTCGAAGTGGCTAACCCTTCTGAGATTTTCTTGGAGGAGCGCTTAGCTGGTGCGACCGGGTCGGCGATTGTGGTGACTCTTGAAGGAAACCGGCCAATTCTGGTGGAACTCCAGGCCCTAGTGACGCCGTCGGTCTTTGGTAATGCCCAACGGACGGCGACTGGCTTAGACCGGAACAAGGTTTCTTTGATTATGGCCGTCTTGGAAAAGCGGGCTAACTTATTGTTGCAAAACCAGGATGCTTACTTGAAGGCAGCCGGTGGGGTAAAACTTGACGAGCCGGCAGTGGATTTAGCGATTGCCGTGGCGATTGCTTCGTCTTACCAGGACAAGGAATCTAACCCATCTGATGTCTTTATCGGCGAACTAGGTTTGACCGGCGAAATTCGGTCAGTTGCCGACCTGGAAGGCCGGCTAAAGGAAGCTCGCAAGCTCGGCTTTTCCCGGGCAATTGTGCCAAAGAACAACTTGGCGGGCGTCCATGTCCCAGACGGCTTAGAAGTCGTCGGGGTGACGACGATTAAGCAGGCCTTGCACCTAGCCTTAAACGATTAAAAATGAATTTGCCGACTGGGCCTAAAAACCAGCCGACTTTGTTGTATACTAGAAGATGAATTTTTCAGCGAATGCTGAACCGAGGAGAAATATTTATGTCTGACAACTTTCGTGTCCGTTATGCACCATCACCAACTGGGTACCTCCACATTGGAAACGCCCGGACGGCACTGTTTAACTGGCTCTTTGCCCGCCACTACAATGGAACTTTTGTAATCCGAATCGAAGATACTGATTCAGCCCGTAACATTGAAAACGGGGAAAAGTCTCAGCTGGAAAACTTAAAGTGGTTAGGCTTGGACTGGGACGAATCACCAGAAAACCCAGGCGAATACGGTCCTTACCGTCAGTCAGAACGAAACGAGCAAGGCATCTACCAACCATTTATCGATGACTTGCTTGACCGTGGCTTGGCCTACAAGTCATACAAGACTTCTGAACAATTGGCCGAAGAACGGGCAGCCCAACAAGCTGCCAAGCAAGCCCCTCACTATATTTATGAATATGAGGGCATGACCAAGGAAGAACGCGAAGCTAAGTATGCTGAATTCGAATCCCAGGGTTTGAAGCCAGTTGTCCGTTTCCGTGTTCCTGAAGAAGAAGTCTTTGCCTGGGACGATATCGTCAAGGGCCACATCGAAATCGGTGCCAAGGAAGTCGGTGGTGACTGGGTTATCCAAAAGGCCGATGGGATGCCAACTTACAACTTTGCCGTCGTGGTTGATGACCATTTGATGAAGATTTCCCACGTTTTGCGTGGGGATGACCACGTTTCAAATACCCCTAAGCAAATGATGATCTATGAAGCCTTGGGCTGGGACGTTCCTGCCTTTGGTCACATGGCCTTGATTATCAATGGGGCTACTGGTAAGAAGTTGTCAAAGCGTGACAACGACGTCTTACAATTCGTTGAACAATACCGTGAATTGGGTTACCAACCAGAAGCAATGGATAACTTCATTGGTTTGCTTGGTTGGTCACCAAAGGGTGAAGACGAAATTTTTTCATTGGAAGAATTCAAGAACATGTTTGACGAAAATCGCTTGTCAAAGGCCAATGCTAAGTTCGACCAAAAGAAGTTGGAATGGATTAACAACCAATGGATTCGCAAGGACAAAGACCGCATCATGCCACAACTCTTTGACCAAATTATCGAAGCTGGCTTGATTTCAAAGGCCGATGCAGCTGCTAAGGCCGATTGGTTGAAGGGTGTGATTGAAGTTGCTGGTGTGGATGGTATTTCTTACACTAAGCAAATCGTGGACTTGGTCCGCGAACCATTCTTCCAATTGGGTGATGTAACCGACGAGATGGTTGATTACTTGAAGACGGAAGCCGGTCACAAGGTCTTTGCTGCCTGGGAAGAAGCCTATACGGCCTTGCCAGCTGACGCCGATGCAGCTACTTACATGGCGACAATCCGATCAATCCAAAATGAATTAGAAATCAAGGGTCGTGAACTCTGGAACCCAATCCGGATTGCGACTACCCACCAAATCCAAGGGCCAAACTTGCCAGAAATGTTGGTCTTGTTGGATAAGGCTGAAGTCTTGAAGACGATGGCTGGTGTTAAAGCAAAGTACATGGCTTAATTTAATTTGCTAATGACTACCAAATAAAAGAAGGCGACCGTAACCGGCTGCCTTCTTTTTGTTATAATATAGGATAATAAACGTAAAAGAGGTCCCACCATGCTCCAAGTGTATAACAGCTATAGCCTGGAAAAAGAAGAATTCAAGCCCCAAGTGGACAAGAAGGTTTCCCTGTACTTGTGTGGTCCGACCGTTTACAACTACATTCACATTGGTAATGCCCGGTCAGCGGTTGCCTTTGACACCATCCGTCGTTACCTGGAATGGCGGGGCTATCAAGTTGACTTTGTTTCCAACTTTACTGACTTGGGCGACAAGGTCTTGGCCCAGGCTGAAAAAGAAGGCCTTTCAGAAGAAGGAATTGCTGACAAATACGCCAACGCCTTCTTTGAAGATACCGCCAAAATTAATATCAAACCAGCGACCCACCGCCCCCGGGCGACCCATTACATGAAAGAAATGGTTGCTTTTGTAGAGAAGTTGGTCGCCCAAGGTCAGGCTTATGTGGCTGGCGGGGATGTTTATTTTTCAACTAAAAAGTTCCCAAACTATACTGCCTTGTCCCACCAAAAGATGGCTGAACTCGAAGAAAATGCCGGTGGTCGCTTAGAAGATGATGACCAAGGTCAAAAGCAAGACCCAACCGACTTCGCCTTGTGGAAGAAAGAAGACCGCCCAGGTGTCACCGCCTGGCCTTCGCCTTGGGGACCTGGCCGCCCCGGTTGGCACCTCGAATGCTCGGTGATGAATGATGAAATCCTAGGAACCACCATTGATATCCACGGTGGTGGAATTGATTTGGCCTTTCCTCACCACACCAACGAGCTGGCCCAGTCGGAGTCTTATCACCACGAACAGTTCGTGCACTATTGGATGCACAATGGCTTTGTGAACATTAATGATGAAAAGATGTCCAAGTCGTTGGGTAACTTCGTAACCCTACACGACCTGTTGGCCTCTGACATCGACCCCCAAGGATTGCGGTTCTTCTTATCAAAGACCCAATACCGTCGGGCAATTTCTTATTCCAAGGAACGACTTGACCAAAGTCAAAAGGAACTCGACCGCTTGTACCGGACTTACCAGGCATTAGAAACTGCCAAACAAAACCGAACGGGAGCCCCAACGGTTGGCATGACTAACCAGGTTCAAGACTTAAAGGGCCAACTGATTGCTGCGATGGACGATGACTTTAACACCGAAAACGCGGTAACAGTCATCTTTGACTTGGCGAACCTGGCCAACCGGGTTTTGACTGATGAAACCACTACGATGGGGGACTTGGCTATGCTTCAAGATTCCTTAGCAGAATGGGTTAGCCTTCTTGGTGTTGACAACTTGGCGAAGAGCCAAGAATTAACCTCAGAGCAAAAACAGTTGTTAAAAGACCGTCAAGCAGCTCGCGATGTCAAAGACTTTGCCAAATCAGATGCTTTGCGTGACCAGTTGTTGATAACCGGCTTGATTGTCCGGGATAGTCCACAGGGGCAAACCTGGGAACTTAAAGATAATTAACCGAACATTATTTAGTTTTTTCGTTTTTAAACACGGCTTTTAACGAACTAAAATTATAATTACAAGGACAAAAAACGTCTTTTTGTAATTGAGTAAAAAGCCCTTAAAAAACAGTTGACTCCACCTGTTAATGCCGGTATACTAGTTATTGTTCTTCACAAGAGGAACACGCTGGAACCGG
>NZ_JCAOER010000025.1:0-433 GCF_059579415.1 Fructobacillus sp. ChS1-6f1-1-27
CGCAGGAAACCTTGGACTTACGGCGAGGGAGCTTTTCACTCCCTTTATCGCTACTCATGTCAGCATTCGCACTTCTGATACCTCCAGCAACCGTCTCCAGTCACCTTCACAGGCTTACAGAACGCTCTCCTACCGCGTACGGATAAATCCGTACACCCGCAGCTTCGGTATATTGCTTAGCCCCGTTACATCTTCCGCGCAGGACGACTCGATCAGTGAGCTATTACGCTTTCTTTAAAGGATGGCTGCTTCTAAGCCAACCTCCTGACTGTCTATGCCTTCCCACTTCGTTTCCCACTTAGCAATATTTAGGGACCTTAGCTGGCGGTCTGGGTTGTTTCCCTCTTGAGTCTGGACGTTAGCACCCAGTGCTCTGTCTCCCGCGCTGTACTTGCCGGTATTCGGAGTTTGCCATAGTTTGGTAAGTCGCCAT
>NZ_JCAOER010000025.1:467-765 GCF_059579415.1 Fructobacillus sp. ChS1-6f1-1-27
CGAGGCACTACCTAAATAGTTTTCGGAGAGAACCAGCTATTTCCAGATTTGTTTAGCCTTTCACCCCTATCCACAGCTCATCCCCTAATTTTTCAACATTAGTGGGTTCGGTCCTCCAGCACGTGTTACCGTGCCTTCAACCTGGCCATGGATAGATCATCTGGTTTCGGGTCTACACCCAGCGACTAAAATCGCCCTATTCGGACTCGCTTTCGCTACGCCTTCCCTATTCGGTTAAGCTTGCCACTGAATGTAAGTCGCTGACCCATTATACAAAAGGTACGCAGTCACCCCACAA
>NZ_JCAOER010000025.1:787-1143 GCF_059579415.1 Fructobacillus sp. ChS1-6f1-1-27
TTTGTATGCACACGGTTTCAGGATCTATTTCACTCCCCTTCCGGGGTGCTTTTCACCTTTCCCTCACGGTACTGGTTCACTATCGGTCGATCACGAGTATTTAGCCTTGGAGGATGGTCCCCCCATATTCAGACAGGATTTCACGTGTCCCGCCCTACTTATTCGACGCTTAGTACCACCACAAAGGTTTCGTCTACAGGGCTATCACCTGCTACGGCCGGGCTTTCCATCCCGTTCAACTACCAATGTGACTATCTCGTCCAGGCTGTTCCGATTTCGCTCGCCACTACTTTCGGAATCTCGGTTGATTTCTTTTCCTCGAGTTACTTAGATGTTTCAGTTCACTCGGTTCGCTT
>NZ_JCAOER010000005.1:0-111220 GCF_059579415.1 Fructobacillus sp. ChS1-6f1-1-27
TGACCGTTGGAGGCCATATTTTTTTGCAATAGCACTAATTGAATTTTGATGCGATAAACATTCGTTAATTGCCTGTACTTTAGTTTCTATCGAAATTTTAGTCATAAAAATACCCCGAAAGTACTTTAACTTTCGGGGTATACGTCATGATTGGACGGTCTTTTGCTATAAATATTAATTAAATTGCCTTTGCCATTCATCATTTAACTTAACTAATTCACTGTCATCCTTTAACAAGCCGAATTGAATTAATCTATCCCGAGTAAGCACTTTTAGCGTTTGTGAGAGATGTTATACAATTGTCCTATTGAAGGTTCAAATAAAGCTGTTAAAATATAGGCAAGAAAGCATGTCACTTGCTTCGGCATATTTGGTCAGCAATATGTTCCTTGCCACTAGGTTAAAGTGGAGGACGTCTCAGTCGTGACTTCTACGATTCGCTGACAATACATATAAAATTGAATCTTATGTTACCTTTTAGCCTGGAAATAAATTATGCAAGAACTATTCAATGATTTTGAAAGAAAATTTCATAACCATACTGCGATTGTTTCTACCAAGGCAAAAGAATATAAAATAATCTTTAATATTAAAAATTTACCGCATCTGTTAGGGCTTAATAAACTCAACGTAACCGATAATTCTGCTAGCAAAATTATTAAGTCAATAAAAAATAAAAAATTAACTTCAACAATCATCGAACACGATTCAAATTTCTACTTGATTGAAAATCGCATGAAAAGTTATTATTTTCTTGAAGATGTCTTTTACTCAAGAAAAGCACAAACTTTAATATTAAATCGGACCATTCCGAAAAGATTAAAAAATATCGAAGTGATTATTCCGGGTTATCCTAATTCGAGTCACATGATTATTCTTGGATTTTGCGAGTCTGCGGAATTATACATTCCTGCCACACTACATATTCGTAAAATTCCCAATGTATTTTCTTACCTTCCTCAACAACAAATTTTTGATATCACAATTCATTCACAAAAATAAAAGATATCCAACTACACTGGTTAAACACTTTTTCTGATATTTTTTGCTAAGTTGTAATTTAGATTGTTTCTTTGAAACTCAAACTAAAAAGCATTTAACCGTCAAGTTAAATGCTCCTTTATAATTATTCATTAATTTAACTAAACAAGTCCGCATGTGACCCCGTATCAATAAATCGAACGGTATCACCATCATACTTATAAATCAGTAACCAATCTGGTTTAATGTGCAATTCCCGTTCCGGTTTTCGATTAGTTAGGCCATGGTCATTATAGTGGCTCTCCAACGGTTCATCGTTCAATAACTTGCGATAAACGATTTCAAAGTCAGCTTTCTTATACCGCCCACCTTTAACAATTTTTTTGTACCGTTGCTTAAATTTACTCTCAAAAAAGGGGCGATAGTTAGTCATTTAAATAATCTAACCCTTCTTCAGGCGTATCAAACCCAACATAATTTTGACTCTTAATTGATTCTTGCAGACGCTCATTTGGAACACCAACCTCAAAAGGAATCGTACCTGTTTCGATTACTTTACGCATGAATAGCTTATACCCCTCGGTACTACTCATCCCCATTGCTTCAAAGGTCTTATCGAATTTTTCTTTTTCTTGTGTATTTACTCGAAAATGGACTTGTGTACTTGCCATGGTAAACTCCTTTCAAGTTTTGTATACCATTAGGTACCATTTCTACACTAAATTTTAGCAACTTAATAATCCGTTGTCAATTTGCCAACCAAAAAAAGAACGATCGGTTCAATAACCAATCGTCTTCTTTTCCAACTATCTGCTACTTTGGCATACTTGTCTGCTTCATCGTCAAGTATGGGTAGTCTTGTCCCAACTTGGACAAGTCAATATTGCTTTCGAGTTGAGTAATCTTATCCTTATTATTGTCATAAGTTTGCATCAAATCGTCATCACTGACGGTCTTGTTAACCTTCCAATAGGTGTTACTACTATTCATACCAGCATCATCTTCTGAAGTGGTCGATGCCAAATACTCAGTATAACCATTTTGATTATCACCAAAGACGACCGTGTGGCCAAAGGCACCACCAGTAATATCAGCGTCGTCAATGATGCCAATCATATTAGCAACCCCTTCATAAACGGTGTAGTGACTAGAAAGATAGCCATTACCATCCGAACTAGTTGAAAAGTAATAAGTCAAAGTTGCTAATTGATCAGCTTGACTTAATGAACGAAAGGCATCCTTACTAGTTGAGCTAGCAGAGCTGCTTGAACTCGCCACCGAACTGGAGCTAACACTTGATACATTGCTACTGCTAGCTTGACTTGACGATGACTTCTTACTCTTGCTTGAAGAACTCGTCTTAGCGACATCATGGTGATTACCATTATTACTGGCCATCACAGCTGCTCCTCCACCACCAAGGACCAAGGCGGCACCAATTGCCGTATACAAGATTGACTGTTTCATTTTAAACTTTTCTCCTATTCCTCTATCATTTCTCCCGTTACATTTTTAGTATACACTTTTGCAACACCAACGAAACATTTGTTTAATTTAGAAGGATAGATTGGAATAGAAAAAGGAACAACCTTGCTAGGTTATTCCTTTCTTACCCAAGAACTATTTTTTTAATTAGTCTTGATGCTTTTTCAATTGTCGATACGTCAGTGCCAATCCGCCTACTACCGTGATAGCAAGAACAGAGATAGCCGAAGTACCAACAGCTACTTTAGCTGTCTTAGGAAGTTCATCCCACTCATCTGACGAATCATTACTTTGATTATCAGAATCTGACTTTCCGGTATTAGCGTTACTACTCTTGACAGTACCACCTGAATTTTGTCCAGTATTGCTATTATTTGTCGTTGAAGTAGCACTATTGGCATTATTATTCTGTGAACCACTACCACTATTTGATGAAGAACCATTGCTTGAACTGCTATCACTAGCATTGGCATTTGGGTCATTCACTGTGATGATTGCTTGCTTAGAGTAAGTATTACCATCACTATCAACAAAGGTATAAGTTACAGTATAGTGACCAGCCTTAGAGGTATCAACTGTTCCATTAACCTGAACCTTAGATGGATCAACTGCTTGGCCATTAGTATCAACGACTGAGCTAATGTTATCCGTTGGGTTCCAAGTATCCCCCTTATTAAGGGTACTATCTTTGACAACCAAAGAGCTTTGGACCATCTTAGGCAAAACCGTTACGATAGCCGTTTGGCTATACTTGGTTCCATTATCACTAGTATAGGTATAAGTTACTGGGTATTGGCCAGGCTTGGTTGTGTCAACCGTTCCACTGACTTGAACCTTGCTGAAATCAACTGATTGACCGTTGTCATCAGTTGCCTGGATGAAGTTATCACCGGCACTCCAAGTAGTACCATATGCAATCGTACTATCCTTGACCGACAAGCCACTCTTGACAGTATTAGCAGTGACAATTACCGTTGCGGTCTTCGTCACAACATTACCAACGCCGTCCGTGTAAGAATAGTGAACTTGGTAAGTTCCTGGCGTACTGGTATTAACAGAACCGTCGACGGTAACCTTACTTGGGTCAACTGCATTGCCGTTTTCATCTTTAACATCGACTAGGTTATCAGAAGAAGCCCAGCTCGAGCCGGCTACCAAAGTTGTGCTTTTAACATCCAAAGCGGTCTTTGGTGCCGAAACCGTTACTGTGGCTGTCTTCTTGATTTGGTTGCCGTTGCCATCAGTATAGGTGTAAGTTACTGGATACTCACCTGGGGTCTTAGTATCAACCGTTCCACTGACTTGAACCTTACTTGGGTCCACTGCATTGCCATTTTCATCAACGACCGAAGTAAGATTATCCGTTGAGTTCCAAGTAGTATTTGGACCAGCGATCAAGGAAGTATCTTTAACTGATAACTGACCCTCAACCGTCGCATTGGCATCCACAACCGTCACAGTGGCTGTCTTAGTAACCTTATTACCACTTGCATCAGTATAGGTGTATGTTACTGGGTACTTGCCTGGTGTATTGGTATCAACCGTTCCACTGACTTGGACATTTTTCAAATCCAACGAACTACCATTACCATCAGTAGCCGATGTGATATTGTCACCAGCAGTCCACTTGGTTCCGACTTTAATCACACTATTTTTAGTATTCAAAGCAACTTGACTTGCGACAACAGTCACAGTAGCCGTCTTTGTAACCGCGTTCCCTGATGAATCCGTATAGAAATAAGTTACAGGATATTTGCCAGGAGTGGTTGGATCAACGTTGCCACTAACCTTCGTCTTATCGACTGAAACTGAACTACCGTCCTTATCAACCGCACTTAAGAAGTTATCGGAGCTAGTCCACTTAGCGCTTGGTCCAGCCACAATTGTACTATCTTGGACGTTTAAGTTCGTTTGACCAGTGTTAGCCGCATAAACGACATTGTATTCCGTGTTACCAGAGTGTTCATCAACAGTTTCTTGACCATAACTAGTTGCTTGACCAGACTGCACTGTATAACCGTCAATTGTTGGTGCCGTCACGGAACTAAAGTTAGGGTCACCATCAACCAACTGCCAGTCAGTATAAACTGGTTCGCCGTTGACTAACGAGGCTGTCCGACGATAGGTTGCCTGCTGAACGGTTGATGAAGCAATCTTATTGCCATTTTGATCAACGTAGTTAATCGTCCGCGAGACCGTGTTACTTTGGGCAGGAACAAAAGTAAAGGAATCAATCGAAACTGTTTGTAAGTTCGAACTTGCCCCTGTTGAAGCTCCAATTGACAGTGATAGAGGATCTTGATAATCAGTAACAGGAATTGTCATCTTTTGACCCAGATACTCCAAAGTCATGTTACCATTACCATCATAAGTTAGGGTAAATGGGACATCCTTACCAGAAACATCCGATGCATTGATAAAGTATGGATTACCAGCATACCGGAAAGGATCGTTACGATCTGTCTGATCAGTATCACTATGAAATCCCGATACATATGGTCCGTTATTTGAAGCAGTCTTATTAAACGAACTATAATCACCAGGGTTTAAAATCCAGGTATCAAAAACAAAGCCAGATGACTTAGGTAATCCCTTAACGGAGATTCCGCCACCATCATAACCAATGGCACCATCAGTCCCGTGATGGAAGGCGATTCCAATCCCATCTCCACCCGAACTGCTATTAAGTTTTGTTCCAATGTTGATAGTTCCCTTAATCGTAAAGACATCATTGGCATTAATCTTGGTTTTTAGAGTGATGTTTCCATCTTGGCCGTTGGTATCTTGGGTTAAAGTCGTAACATTCGTATTATTATCATAAGTAGCCGAGCCACCCAAGTTAAAGTACTGTAAGAAATTGTCCTTAGTGACCGTCACTGGCAAGTCATCACTGGTTACTGCACTACTAGTCGATTGGCTAGCGGATGAATTACTACCAGTACTGTCAGCATGAACAACCTGCATTCCTGCACTCACAGTAAACAAGGCAAAGCCGGCCAAAGCGGTTATCCAAAGTTTCTTTGCTTTATACAATTTATAGTTTTTTTGCTCTTTAATCATTTACACCTCTCATGGTCGCCTTCCTACAACATTTGTGGTCATTGTAGTAAAGATTACTTTATATGTCAAATAAGTTACTTACGTTTCATTAAAAAGTCATAAAATCTAATACCAATAACTATTCATGATTTCGCTTATTCTTGCCTGGTTCCCAAACAACAAAGGCAATGCCAAGGGTAATCGTCAGCGTGATAATCACCTTCCACCAGTCATTTTTAACCATCTCTTTAGCAGTCTTGGGCAACATCAAGCTTTCGTCATCGCTTTCAGTATCGTCTGCCTGACTCGCATTCATTAGCCCACCAGTACTAGGTAAGGTCAAGTCTTGGTCTTCACCCTCTTCTTCATCGAATAGGTTATTCTTGTCCCTATTCGTTTGAATTAAATTGCTTGCTAAACCAGCTAGGTTATGACTACCACCCCCGGTTAAGCCGTTAATATTAAAAGTATTAGAAGAGCCACTGTCATTATCAGAATTGCTGTCATGGCTAGCTGCCTTTTGATAGGTAACCGTGTCAGTTTCATCTGCCGAATCAACCGTCACATTCTTTGAATCAATCGTCGTTGGCGTTGGATTATCATAGCCAACTTCAGCTGGAGCCGTATAGGCTGACCATTGACTACCATTACTAGCCTGCCAGTCGCCATAAACAATTTCCTTGGTTGCTTCGTCATAGTACAGAGCTTTTCGAGTAAAAGTAACCACCTGCTTGGTTTCACCAAGTGAAACACCATCTTGACTTTGCAGTTTAATTGTTCGACTTACTTGCCGACTGGTATCAGGGTTATCAGCATCAGTCACGGGACGTGTCTTGTGTTGGTAGTAAATTGTGATATCTTGATTATCTTGGCTTTGTTGGATAGTTTCCTGGTCTATGCTAGTTTGACTCGGAGTGACATAGCCCTGGTTTGACAGGTCAGGTGCCTGTAATGAAGGATAGGTAGCCGTTGGTACCAACTGTCCATCTACCAAGAATGCTGGGTTCCCCCAGTTAATCACTTCACCCGTTGCATAATCATAAGTAGCCCAGCGCTCCATCGTTAAGGATTGAACCGTTGGAGCTTGAATTTCTTTTCCTGTGACCTGATCAACATAGTGAATCGTCCGCGTCTTTTGTGTGTCAAAATCAGACACCGGAACATTATCTGGCCGGTTAGCCGGCGTAATCGTGCCAAGTTTATCATTGAAATTCACATTTACCACGTAGTTCGCGTAAAAGTCTGGGTTTCCCACAGCATCAGAATCATCGGCTTCTGTTGAAATATAGTAGCCATCAACCATTTGTGGGTTGGTTTCGCTTTTATAGCCGGTCCAGACAGTCGCAATATGGTAGTTTCCCTGGTCATCCGTATAGGTTAGTGCATCATTTTTAATATCCGAATTTGATGAGGAACTTTTAGTGTCAAAATCATACTTCGAACTATTCAAGCCGGTATCAATATTGTCCCAACCACGGTCAGTGTGAGTCGTGTTGGCATCCGCCGTTGAATAACCGTTTGATTGAGAAGCATCCACTGCCCATTCAGTCCAGTATTGGTGCGTACCAGTGCTATCTGTCTTTACAATTAAGTGCCGGTACATCACACCAGATTCGTGGTAAGTTTTTGGATTCTGTCCATTAACTGTAACAGTATAGTTAGCTTGGACTGTCTTAACAAATTCTTTTTGGTTAACAGAACCAGGATTCGTATAAGAATAGTCCCCATCTGCTAGTCCTTGAATCGTTGCTTGATCAGCTGAAGCAAAAAATGGTTGAAAAGTATCAACAACTGCCCCCGCCCCAATCAGAGCGGAAGTCGCCAATAGGACAACTACCCATTGCTTCTTTACCTTTCGTAAAATTGGTTGTGTTTTCTTTTCATATGAAAGACGCATGGTCCTTCCCCTTTCATAGTTTTATACACACTTTTTAATTTCTTTTACATAACTATTGTAACATATAATACACATAAAGGTTACTTTAATTACATAATATATTTCATTTGTTTCTACCGTTATAACTTATCAAGAAAAAAGCAACCAATTTCTTGGTTGCTTTCTATGTACAAACAGGCCCTCTCGGGCTGCCAATTCTTTTTAGGTGTAACTATGACTATTAATTTATTATTGCTTGAATTGGCGGACTGCTTGTCTTGGCCCCAGGCTAATATCATTAATTTGCTAAGAACAAAGAAGAGACCTTACTAGTTTTCACTAATAAGCTAGGACCAATTTTAATTGTAATACCTTAACGACTAATCCTTCTTATGGTTTTTCTTACCACCAACGAATGCGAAGAAGCTAGCGACGGTTAATGCCAAAGCAGCCAGAGCCCCAGTATTAACTGTGTCCTTTTCCATTGCAGTCTTTGGTAAGTCAGCATCACCATCATCAGAACCAGTTCCAGTATTTGAACTCGTTGTTGCTACAGTAGGTGTCAGCTTAGAAGCTGATTCGTTTCCTGAAGCTGCGGTATTGGAAGCCGTTCCATTTGATGATGAACCATCATTGTCAGTTGAGGAACCATTATTAGATGAAGAACCATTATTAGATGAAGAACCACCGTTGTTTGACGAACCACCATTGTTCGAAGAGCCACCATTACCATTATCAGTTGAACTCTTAGCAGCGTATACAACCGTTACAGTTGAGTCCGTTGTATCACCATTCACATCTGCTTCAGCTACTGAACTAGCGACTGAACCATTGATGGTTGGGTTGACGTATGCGCCATCCTTCTGGGTTGATGGAATGTTGACACTAGCGAAGTTAGTGGTCGTTCCAACAACTGCCCAATCGTTGTTATAAGTGATAGCCCCTGTAGTGTTATCAACCGTAGCTGTCCGGTTCAACGTTACTGTTTCAGTCACAGGGTCTGCCAAAGTATTGCCATTGGCATCGACAAACTTGATTGTCCGAGTAACTGTCTTGGTCAACTGACTTGCATCAGCCTTACCTGGGTTCGACGGTGTCAACGTTGAAGTCTTTGGTCCATAAACAACTGTAACAGTTGAGTCCGTCGTATCACCATTCACATCTGCTTCAGCTACTGAACTAGCAGCTGAACCATTGATGGTTGGGTTGACGTATGCACCATCCTTTTGAGTCGATGGAATATCAACACTAGCAAAGTTAGTCGTTGTACCAGTTACAGTCCAATCACCGTTAAATGTAATAGTACCAGTGGTGTTATCGAGCGTTGCAGTCTGTTGCAAAGTAACCGTTTCAGTGACAGGGTCTGCCAAAGTATTACCATTAGCATCGACAAACTTGATTGTCCGAGTAACCGTCTTCGTAAACTGACTCACATCAGCCTTACCAGGATTTGATGGTGTCAACGTTGAAGTCTTTGGTTCATAGACGATTGTAATCGTTGAATCAGAACTGTTTTCATCAACATCAGCTTCAGGAACCGTCGTCACGGTTGTACCCTTACCATCAATCATTGGGTTAACGTAAGTACCATTCTTTTGTGTTGATGGCACATCGACAACTGGCATGTTTGAAGCAGAGCTAATCACGTGCCAATCGTTGTTATAAGTGATAGCACCAGTCACGTTGTCCACTGTTGCGGTACGAGCAAAGACAACTGTTTGAGTAACAGCATCTGACAAGTTATTACCGTTTTGATCAGCAAACTTAATTGTCCGAGTAACCGTCTTCTTCAACTGATTAACATCAGCAGAACCTGGGTTATCCGGAGTAACAGTTGACGTAGCATCACTATAAGTCACATCATAAGTTTCATCTTGTTCCTTAGTATCATTCGTCAACGTTGGTGTCTCAGCGGCAACCGAAGTCACTGATGAGCCGTTATGCGTTGGGTTAATGTACTTCCCATCATTCAAAGTCGATGGCACATCAGAGGCGGAAAATTGTGTATTTGATGAATCATCAGCTACCCATGAATCGGTCGAAACGGTTTGACCATTACCATTTACCACCGCAGTACGACTGTAGGTAATCTTTTGAACGATTGGTGTCGTACCAGAAATCACATTACCAGAAGTATTCTTATAATTAATTGTCCGAGTAACCGTCTTGTGTTGGGTCACAATACTACTATTTGACCAGATATAAGTATCAGCCGTTTGAGATCCTGTATCAAAAAGAGTCTGATAATCAGAGACACTCATGACTTTTCCAAGTGGATTAGCATCAGTTCCACCACTGTTTGTATCTTCGGCTTGGACACTATTATACTTGGCAGCTAGTCCAGCCCCTGTGGTAGTTTTTGTGGCACTTCCCATACCATACTGAAAGTGAGTATGAGGCAACGTAATATAGAATAACTGGCTATTTCCAACATAATAAAACATATCTAAGAAATTTGTCACATTGCTTGTATTAAAGTTTGACAAATTCAAATACTTTAATGACCCCATAAAACCAAACATTAAATTCATATTAGTAACTTTGCTAGTATCAAAGTTTGATAAATTCAATGATGTCAATGAAGAAGCATTTTCAAACATCCAAGACATATCGGTAACATTGCTAGTATTAAAGTTGGATACGTCCAATGACGTCAATGATGTCAAGCCGTTGAACATTTGGTGCATATCAGTCACCTTACTGGTATTAAACTTTGATACATCCAGTGATGCTAATGCATAAGAATTGGTAAACATCGAATCCATATCTGTAACGTTACTCGTATTAAAGTTGGACAAATCTAATGACGTCAAAGATGAAAGGCTGTTAAACATTGAACCCATATCCGTAACATTACTAGTATCGAAATTCGATACATTTAATGACGTCAATGCATTACATCCCGCAAACATACCATTCATATCAGTCACTTTACCTGTATTAAAGTTCGATACATTCAACGACGTCAAAGATGAATCTGAGCCAAACATATGATTCATGCTTGTGACATTACTAGTATTAAACTTTGACACATCTAATGACGTTAATGAAGAATCATTATAAAACATCAAAGACATATTAGTAACATTTCCGGTGTCAAACTTTGATAGATCTAATGACGTCAATGAAGAATCGCCATAAAACATCCGAGACATATCGGTGATTGCTGAGGTGTCTAAATTATTTAATCCAGTGATATCTTTCAGTTGAGTCAAATCAGCAAATTTACCAGCAGCCGAACCTTGCATCGAAACTGAGCCATTAAAAACAATATGTTGAACATTTTTTCCAACAAGGTCACTTACCCTGGTACTACTCAGCTGCCCTGTTCCCGTATAGGTCAGTGTACCCGTTGATGCATCATAGGTATACGAAACCGCACCATCGGTTCCAGTCGTTGTATCGGCTGATGCCTTGATAGCTGGCGTGATGCCATAGTGGTTCGTTGCTAAGTTACTGATACCGGCAACTGAAAAAGTAGCGACCGCCAGGACGGAACCCATCTTCACCTTTTTAATCAAATCATTTTTCTTTGTATTTGCCATTATTTCTTTCCTTTCTTTACAGCCATCACTGAGAGCAAGCTTGCTAATGCCAGCGCTAGTCCAGCAAGGACACCAGTATTAACAGTGTTCTTTTCCATTGCTGTCTTTGGCAAAGTTGCATCGCTGTCATAGTCAGAACCGGTACCAGTGTTGGTAGTTGTTGCTGCTGTTGGTGTGGCTGTGGCAGAAGAATTGTTGCCGGTTGAGGTATTCTTTGAAGAGGTCCCACTTGTTCCGGCGCCATTAGCAGCTGATGAATCATTGGCATTTTTTGATGATGACGAACCGCTGTTATTATTAGTTCCATTATCATTTGATGATGAACCGTTATTTGATGAAGAGTTCGAACTCTTCACGCTATAAGTTACATCGTATGTTTCGTCTTGCTCATTCGTATCACTCGTCAACGTTGGTGTTTCGGCTGGAACACTTGTGATAGCTGTTCCATTGTGTGTTGGATTCGTGTACTTGCCATCGATTTCAGTCGGTACTGTGACTGCAGCAAACTGGTTATTCGTTTCGTCATCAGCAGTCCACTTGCCCGTATAAACTGTCTTACCAGAGCTATCAACCTGAATTTCACGACTGTAATTAATCGTCTGCTTAATTGGTGTTTGACCAGAAATCATATTGCCAGAAGCATCCTTATAGTTGATGGTTCGCTTAACAGTCTTGTGTTGGGTAGTTGTAGTTGGCAACGCATCATCAGTTGATGAGAAAATATAAGTATCTGCATCTTGGTTACCACTTGAGATAAGTGTTAGGAAATCTGAAGGATTCCATACCATTCCAATTGGGTTAGAAGTAGTTCCACCATTGCTACTATCAACAGCTTGTACTTTATTACCATTAAGCTGGATGCAGTCCTCAGAAAATGGGCTGTGTGGTAAAGTTAAAGTTGTTAAAGAAATACAATCTCCAAACATAGCACCCATATCAGTTACGTTATGAGTATTAAAACTTGATAAATTTATTGATACTAAATTAGAACTATGACCAAACATCAATGACATATTTGTGACCTTACTTGTATCAAAACTTGATAAATCTAATGACGTACCACTCTGAAGGTTACCAAACATATAATGCATATTAGTAACGGATGACGTATTTAACTTTGATACAGATGCAGAGGTTACGTTAGAGTCATTAAACATATAGCTCATATCCGTAACTTTACTAGTGTCAAAATTTGACAAATCTAAATTCATAGAGGTCATCTCAAACATATGACTCATATTCGTGACATTGCTAGTGTTAAAATGAGACAAATCAAGAGAAGTCAATTTTTGAGTACCAGTATAGGCGAACATACCAGACATGTTTGTAACCTCAGAAGTATTTAATTCTGATAGTCCTGTGATATCATTAAGTTCCGATAAATTAGCAAACTTATTAGAAGCATCCCCTTGTAACGAAACAGGATTCTTAAATACAATGTGTTCGACATTATTATTAATATCATCAACCAAATCATATAAATCGGTATTGCTTAATAATCCGGTTCCCGTATATGTCAAAGTCTTCGTTGATGAATCATAAGTATAAGAAACCGAACCATCCATTCCGGTCGTTGTATCCGCCGATGCCTTCATCGTTGGTACAATTCCTTGGTGGTTAGTAGTAAAATTACTGATACCTGCAACTGAAAAAGTTGCCACTGCTAACACAGAGCCCATTTTAACTTTCTTGATTAACCGACTTTTATTGACGTCTTCCATCTGTTTTCTCCCCCGATGATGGTTTTAAACGCATCATCAATTGCTAACATATCAAATGACATATTTCGTCACATATAACCGTTTTAGAATACATATATGACAAATATATTTCATAACACCCGTAGTATACACCTTTTTGTTTCGTTTTTGTGAACAAAACCCGTAGATTAGAACTTATTTTATAATTTTTTGACAAAATAAGTGAATGTTTTTGTTACAATTCTCAACAACTCATTTGAAATTGGTACTCCATAATTTACTCTAATTACCTTTCTTATCGTTTTACTTTCGTTTAATCTTCACTAATTTTTTCTAGTTGAAAGCCACCAATCCCGCTAATTTAGAAAACCATTTTAATTAAAAAAATTTTCTAATTTTCAGCCAAACTAAACTAGTTTCTGCCTTAAACGACAAAAAAGGTGTTTACCGAATACTCGGTAAACACCTTTTCATTTAATGATTCTATTATTCCCACTCAACCGTTGCTGGTGGCTTAGCAGTAATATCGTAGACTACGCGGTTAATATGGTCGACTTCGTTAACGATTCGAGATGAGACCTTTTGTAAGACATCCCATGGCAACCGAGCAAAGTCAGCGGTCATGCCATCAATTGAGGTGATGGCACGGACAGCAACCGTGTATTCGTAAGTCCGGTAATCACCCATGACCCCAACCGACTTGTTTTGAGTCAAGACAGTGAAGTACTGCCAAACGTCGCCTTCAAGGCCGGCCTTGGCAATTTCATCACGCAAGATGAAGTCGGATTCACGGACAACCTTCAACCGGTCTTCCGTGATTTCACCCATCACTCGGATTCCAAGACCAGGTCCTGGGAATGGCTGACGCCAGACAAGTTCGTGGTCCATTTGCAACTCTTCACCAAGTTCACGAACTTCGTCCTTGAACAACTTGTTCAAGGGTTCAATCAAGGTAAAGTTCATTTCTTCAGGCAAGCCCCCAACGTTGTGGTGGGACTTGATAGTCTGAGCCGTATCAGTACCTGATTCGATCACATCAGTATACAGAGTTCCCTGGGCTAAGAAGTCAACATCCTTCAACTTAATAGCTTCGTCATTAAAGACTTCGATAAATTCATTACCGATAATCTTCCGCTTCTTTTCAGGGTCGGTCACACCGGCCAACTTTGACAAGAACCGGTCTTGGGCATCGACTTTAATGATGTTCAAGCCAAACTTGCCACCCAACATATCCATCACCTGTTGAGCTTCGTTTTTCCGGAGCAAACCGTGGTCGACAAAGATACAAGTCAACTGGTCACCGATGGCCTTTTGCAACAAAACCCCGACAACGGATGAGTCAACCCCACCAGAAAGGCCAAGCAAGACCTTCTTGTTACCAACTTCAGCCCGGATTTTTTCGATTTGTTCATCGATAAAGCCGGCCATCGTCCATGAGGCGTTGGCCTTGGCGACATTGATCACGAAGTTCTTGATGATTTCGCGACCATGTTCTGACAAAGTGGTTTCAGAGTGGAACTGGACCCCATACAAGGCGTCCTTGTCGTTGGCAATCGCTGCAATTGGCGTCTTGTCAGAACCAGCAGCGACCACGAAGTCCTTTGGCAACTTGGTCACGTTGTCCGAGTGGGACATCAAAACCACTTGTTCTTCAGGCGTTCCTTGGAAAAGCTTGGATGCAGCCGTTTGCTTGATCACGGTTTGGCCGAATTCCCCGTTCCCAGGGTTTGCTTCAACCTTCCCGCCCAAGTGTTGGGCCATTAATTGCATCCCGTAGCAGACACCCAAAACTGGGATGCCCATCTTGAAAATTTCAGGGTCAATCGTGTAGGCATCGTCATCATAAACAGACTTAGGACCACCAGAAAGGATGATTCCCTTAGGGTTGTATTCCTTAATCTCGTCCAAAGTCATCTTAGATGACTTTAATTCAGAAAAGACGCCTAATTCACGGACCCGCCGTGTAATTAGTTGGTTGTACTGTGACCCGTAGTCCAGTACTAAGATTTTGTCATTAGCTGTAGCCATGGCTTAGTCTCTTTCTTGTTCAACGTAGTTCGGTGCTTTCTTCGTAATCTGCACGTCGTGTGGGTGAGATTCCTTCAAACCGTTATCGGTAATCTGGACGAATTGGGCCTTTTCTTTCAAATCAAGGACCGTATGTGACCCAGTATACCCCATTCCAGCCCGCAAGCCACCATCAATTTGGAAAACGGCGTCAGATGGCACGTCTTCTTTGGCCAAATAGTCCGATACCATCACGACATCGGCACCAGCGGCCAAGGCCTTGACCACGTCACCAGAGTAGTGGATCCCACCTTGGGCAATGACCGTCTTATTCAATGGCGTTGCCACTTCAACAATCCCCATCACGGTCGTCAAGAATGGGAAGTGAATGTCGTCTGGCAAGTCAGACTTGACTGACCGGCCAGCAATCACAGCATCGACACCGTTAGCAAAGAGTTTCTTGGCAACGGCTGGATCTTCAACCGTACCAACAGCCAAAACAGCGTTACCAGCAACTAACTTTAATTCCTTAATTTGCTCTAAGGCGGCGGCTGAAACGGTATCATTCAAGTAAACGAACAAGGCTGAAACGCCAGCTTCAACCAAGGCCTTCGCCCGGTCCAAAACATCAGCGGCCAACCAGATTTCGGCTCCGACAGCATTGTGACCAGCAGCAGTTGTCAAAGTCTGCGGGTTGACTGATAAGTCAACTTCCCCGGCCATGACTTCCTTGACAACCTTCACTTGGTCGTCAACGTCTTCTAAGGCTGGTACCAAGCCCAAGCCACCAGACTGAGTAACGGCCAAGGCCAAGTCAGCAGCCTTGGTGTTACCACTCAAGTTAGCAGCGGCCAAGGGGTTGTTAATCTTCAATGCACCCAAGTGGCTGTCTAATTCAACCAAGTGAGGCAAAACGTTTGATGCGGCTGGGACCAACAAAGTTTCATCGTAACCCAAGCCGTGGTTTGAATTTGTATTTGTCATCAAAATCTCCTAAGTCAAAGTCAATTCATGCAAGCAGTGATTCTTACAATGAAGCTTGGTAATCAAAGGCAGTGGTCGTCTTTTGGACGTTATCACCCTGTTCGATGGCTTCTGAGATGGTCTTAACGCCCATGTCGGCCATTTCACCTTCGATGTGGTCCAAGATTGGTCCTAAGATGTCAGCCAAAGTTCCCTTGTAGGCTACTCGGGCTTCGATTCCTTCTGGAACCATCTTCTTGGCTTCGTTAACTTCTCCTTGGAAGTAGCGATCCTTTGAACCGTTTTCCATGGCGGCAATTGAGCCCATGCCACGGTAGAACTTAAACTTCTGACCGTTTTCTTCAAAGACTTCACCAGGCGTTTCCTTGGTTCCCGAGAACATTGAACCAAGCATGACGGCGTTACCACCAATGGCAATCGCCTTCATAATGTCATCAGCGGTCTTAGCACCACCGTCAGCAATGATGGCCTTCCCACGGCGCTTTGCTTCGCGAGCAGCGTCACGGATGGCAGACAATTGTGGGACACCGATTCCGGCAACAACTCGCGTCGTGCAAATTGAGCCAGGTCCAATACCAATTTTGACAACGTCAGCACCGGCATCGTACAAAGCAGCTGCCCCAGATTCAGTGGCAACGTTTCCCGCAATGATGTTTACTTCAGGAAAGGCAGCCTTGACTTCGCTGACCTTCCGCAAAACCCCTTCAGAATGACCGTGGGCAGAATCCAAAATAATGGCATCAGCACCGGCTTCAACCATGGCACCGGCTCGGTCAACTGTGTCGTTGGTAACACCAACGGCCCCCGCCACAATCAAGCGACCTTGACCATCCAAAGCAGCGTTTGGGAACTTAGCTAAGTCAACTGCTTGGTCCTTGACCTTCTTGATTTCAGCTGCTTGGTTGGCAATTGTCATGTTCTTATGAACAACACCTAAACCACCAAATTGAGCCAAAGTAATCGCGAAGTTTGCTTCAGTGACCGTATCCATTGCTGCGGAAAGCAAAGGAATCTTTAACTTTAAAGTTGGGGTTAAAGTCGTCTCCAATGATACGTCGCTCTTTGCAACGCTTTCATGGTTAGGGGTTGCCATTTTCATGTCTTCAAAGGTTAAACCCATTGGGACGAACTTATTTTTGATGTTAAATTCTGCCATGATTCTCCTCACTCTCTCATCCAGATTACCGTATCAAAAAAGCACTTTGCAGCCCACAGCTCCGCAAAATGCTTACTCAAAAAGTTCGCATTCACGGATAGTCACGACTTTTGGGGCGCGGTAGAGACTGCTGGCCATTTTCCAGCGATATATCTGTAAATTTCTGGTAAATTATTATCCATAATTGTACCTGCTTTTTTCTCATTTAGCAATAACAAATTCCGAACATTCATGTTACAAAAAAAGAGGACCTAGTCCTCTCCTTTGAGTTGCTCTAACTGGTCAGCTAACTGCTGCTCCGCCTCCAATTGGGCATCAATCGTCACAGCCTTAGGGCCCAGTGACTTTTTCATTTGTAATTGCCGGTCAGCATCCAAGAACTCCCCAGCAACAGAGACCGTTGATAAGAAGTTAATGAAGGCTCGAGGGTCGACCTGGCGGACTGCTTCTTGCATTTCAAATAGCTCAAAGCGGGATAGGACCATCATCAAGGTTGTTGATTCGCGCTTGGTATAAGCCCCTTCAGATGGCAGGATGGTAATGCCGCGGATCAAGTCCCGGTGCAAGGCATCGATGACTTCGGGACCCTTGGTGGTCACAATCAAGGCGGTCAACTTCTGGTAACCTGTATACAAGGTATCGATTGCCCGACCAGTGGCGTAGATGCCAATCAAGGTGTACAAGGCGTTTTGCCAACCGATAAAGAAGCCAGCAATAATCACGATGACAAAGTTAACAGCGTTATTAAAGGCCCCAATTGACTTTCCTGTCCGCTTTTGGACAACCAAGGCAATAATATCAAAGCCCCCAGTTGAGAAACCATAGCGGAAGGCCAGCCCGACAGAAGCTCCCACTAATAGCCCACCAAAGAGGGTTGCCAGCAGCGGCTGGGTCGTAAACGGCTCAACTGGGACAACAATCAAGAGAACGGACACGACCATCGCATTGACAAAGGACAGGATCGTGAACTTGCCACCAATCATCTTCCAACCAAAAATTCCAATTGGAATGTTAAAGATTAAGAAGAAGACCCCGGTCGCAATCTTGATATGGAAAAAATCCATGACAAAGAGCGACAACAGTTGGGAAATTCCATTAATTCCAACTGAAAAAATGCTATTTGGAATTAAGAAATAATTCAACCCAAAAACCTGCAAAGCCACTGACAAGCAGAACATGATGACTGTCAAGACAGCCTTACGGAAAGACTTCGTCATAAACTTCATGACCTTCCCTCTCTTTCAATAAAATTTATCACTAATGCCAATCATATCATAGAAAAGCGCTTTTAACAGTCTGAACAACCGATTTTTCAATGAAAATTTCACCAAATCAAAAAGCGTTCCCAGCAAGACTGCTGGCAACGCTTTATTTCGCTAAATGATTCAGTTTAATTAGACTTCTTACCCCGGGACAAGACCGCTGAAAGCAAGCCGAAGTACCGGTACATGGCAGCCAAAACAGCGACACCGCCAAAGACCCCTAAGAAGGTGGCTAAACCGGTTCCAATTTTGCCATCCAGTGGCACCAAGAACTTGGCTGAGAAGCTAGCCAAGAGAAAGGCCCCCACCGCCATCACCAGAGACGACCCATAGATCTTTAGCAAGTCGTCTTTGACCGTCATAACTGAAACACCGTACTGGTCGTTTAAGAACTTGAGCATCAAGTACAAGGACCAACCAAGACCAATGGCCGTAGCAATCAAAGCCCCCATCCCCTGCAACAAGAAAATCAAGGGCACTTGGATAAGCACTTTGACGAGTAGGCCCCATCCAAAGGCCCGCATCACTTCTTTCCCATGTGACAGGGCCTGCAAAACAAAGGCCAAGAGCATGAAGAAGGACATAATCACCGTCAAAACGGCTGAGAACTGCAGCAAGTAAACGCCCGCTCTGGCCGTATGGTCAATTGGGTAGAAGAACTTGTAGAGTGGGTCCGCAATCGCATACATCCCCAAGGCTGACGGTACCAAGACCAAGGAGGTCAACCGCAGAACTGAGACCAACTGGTCCTTTAATTCGGTCATGTTTCCAGCAGTCTTCTTGGCTGCCAAAATTGGCAAGGCCGTCGCCGCAATACTAGTGGCAAAGGAAATCACAATCATCACCAACTTATTCGGGTTGGCCGAGAACAGGGCGAATTGGACCTGGAGGTCAGCCATGCTGGTGTGGAAGAAAGCCTTCATCACTGGGAAGAAGGTGTACTGGTCGACAAACAAGAATAGGTTTGTTGATGACCCGATAATCACAAAAGGCCAGGACTCCTTTAAAATGTTTTTGACCATGTCAAAGGCTTTGTTGCCTTCTTGAATGCCCTCTGCTTGGTGGCGGCGTGGCGCCCGCGTGCGGCCGGCATTTGATGGGCTCATTTGAGCCAAGGTGGCTTGTTCATTTGGCACACCAGCGACAGGGTGGATCAGTCGTTGGTAGCGAACCCAACCATAACCCAAGATTGCTAGTGAGAACAAAGCCCCGATAAAGGCGGCAAAGGTCGCTTGGACGACTGCCCCCGTCCAATTCGATGGGTCGGCATGCAAGACTATAACCGTGGCAACTAACAGGTAAACCACCCGACCAATTTGTTCCACAATATCCGACAAAGCGGAAATGTGCATCAATTGGTGGCCTTGGAAGATTCCGCGAATCATTGACATCGCTGGGAAAACCAAGACGGCTGGTGCCAGGGAATGCAAGACCGGGATAACTTCGGCATTCCCATTGGATAGCAATGGTGCGGCCAAGTACATCAAGGCCGCAAAAACTACGCCAAGGGCCACCCCAATTTGCAATGACTGCTTGGTTAATGACCAGAGTCCCTTTTCGTCTTTTTGGGCGATTAACTGCGCCATTACCTTCGAAATGGCCGATGGGAAGCCAAAGGTCGCAATCGAAAGCAAGATGGCATAGATGTTATAGCCTTGTGAGAACAAGGCGTTAGCCTGGTTAGCTGCTGCGCCAAGCATTGCCAACCAAGGCAAGACATAGGCGGCACCTAACAGACGGGAAACGATGTTTCCAAGTGAAAGCCAGAAAGACCCCTTCACCAGTGCATTGTTCCCACCGCCCTGGGTTTGTTCCAGGGCCTGTTGGTCACTAGCACTTTGTTCAAGGGTAGCAGCAGCCTGGTTTGCCAAGAAATCTGTTTGACCTGCTTGCTGGTCTTTGCTTTCAGGCCAAGTTGGTTGTTGCAGCTGGTCTTCAAAGTGACGTTTCTGGTTTCCGGCAAAAGGCTGGCGACCTTCTTCCTGTCCCTGTTTCTGCCGGTTCGAGCGGTGGCGTGGTTCTAGTCCCTCTTCTTGGTCGGTTACATTTTTTCTCGACCAGAAGGAAGATTTCCTGCGACGTTTTCCCCGTGGGTGCAAGTTGACTTCCAACTTAGCCAGCAGTTCATCAGCACTCAAATACTGGTCATCATTTTCTTCGTTTTGGCCGCTTCGCCGGCCGTTAAATTTTGGATCCTGGGTCATCCCAATGTCCCCTTTAATAATATGTACCCCGCCCTAACGGCGGGATGAATCTTGAAAATGCTAATTCACAAGATACCATTTTTTAACTTACTTGGCAACGATATTGACGAACTTACCTGGAATGGCAATCACCTTCTTGATTTCCAACCCTTCGATATTCTTTTGAATCTTATCGTCTGCCTTCGCAGCTGCAATCATGTCATCTTGGCTGGCGTCGGTTGGCAAAACCTGCTTTGACCGAACCTTACCGTTAACTTGGAAAATGATTTCCTTGCTGTCGTCAACCAAGGCCTTCTCATCATAAGTTGGCCAAGCAACATAGGCAATTGACCGGGCTGACCCCGTCAATTTTTGCCAGAGTTCTTCTGCCAAGTGAGGCGCAAACGGTGCCAACATTTGCACAAAGCCTTCCATGTAAGACTGTGGCAAAGCTTCTGCCTTATATGCGTCATTAACGAAGACCATCAAAGAAGAAATTGCCGTATTAAAGTGCAAGTTCTCCAAGTCTTCCGTCACCTTCTTGACTGTTAGGTTGTATTCCTTCTTCAAGTCCCCATCGGTCTTGTCGGTTAACTTGTCCGTCAAAGAACCATCGTCTTGGACCAACAACCGCCAAACGCGGTCCAACCAACGCCGTGAACCGGTCACGCCTTCTTCAGACCAAGGCTTGTTTTGCGTCAAAGGACCCATGAACATTTCATAAATCCGGAGAGTATCAGCTCCGTACTCATTCACGATATCATCGGGGTTGACAACGTTCCCCTTTGACTTTGACATCTTTTCATGGTTTTCACCAAGGATCATTCCTTGGTTCACCAACTTGTAGAACGGTTCTTTTTCATGCACAACGCCCAAGTCGTACAAGACCTTGTTCCAGAACCGGGCATAAAGTAAGTGCAAGACTGCGTGTTCAGCCCCACCAACATACAAGTCGATGTTCTTCCAGTAAGCCAACTTGTCATCGGCCGCCAAGGCATCCGAGTTTTGAGGGTCTAAGTACCGTAAGAAGTACCATGATGAGCCGGCCCACTGTGGCATTGTGTTGGTTTCACGACGGCCCTTCACGCCGTCTTCACGGGTAACTTCCAACCAGTCGGTCGCGTTGGCCAATGGTGACTCACCCGTTCCAGATGGCTTCATTTGTTCTTGGGACAATTCAGGCAGGCGGAGTGGCAGCTCATTTTCGGGAACTAACGTCTGAGTACCATCTTCCCAGTGGATAACAGGGATTGGTTCACCCCAATAGCGTTGGCGAGAGAAAATCCAGTCGCGCAAGCGGTAGTTGACCTTCTTTTGACCAGCGCCGTGTTCTTCCAACCAGGCAATCATCTTGTCGATGGCTTCTTTTTTGTCCATGCCATCCAAGAAGCCAGAGTTAATGTGGACCCCTTCGCCACTATAAGCTTCCTTGTCGACATCACCGCCTTCAATAACAGGGGTAATCTTCAGGTCAAACTTCTTGGCAAAGTCATAATCGCGTTGGTCATGGGCAGGCACACCCATCACAGCCCCAGTTCCATAAGAACCCAAGACGTAATCAGCAATCCAAATTGGGACCAAGTCACCGTTTACAGGGTTCTTAGCGTATGCTCCAGTGAAGACTCCAGACTTATCCTTGTTCAAATCCGTCCGTTCCAAATCAGACTTCGAAGCGATTTCTTCTTGGTACGCCGCTACAGCAGCTTTTTGGTCTGCTGTGGTGATCTTATCAACCAGGTCGTGTTCTGGTGCCAAAACCAAGTAAGAAGCCCCGAAGAGCGTGTCAGCCCGGGTTGAGAAAACTTCAATTTTTTCATCAGCTGAACCATCGACGTCAAAGACGATTGAAGCACCAATTGACCGGCCAATCCAGTTTCGTTGCTGCTCTTTGATAGCTTCTGGCCAGTCCAAGTCATCTAAGTCATCAATCAAGCGGTCGGCATAGGCCGTAATCTTCAAGACCCACTGCTTCATTGGCTTGCGGTAAACGGGGTAACCCCCACGTTCCGTCTTACCGTTAACCACTTCTTCGTTGGCAACTACCAAACCACCACCTGGGAAATCAGGGGCCCAGTTGACCATGATTTCGTCTTCGTAAGCCAAGCCCATTTCATAGAGCTTTTCAAAGATCCACTGGGTCCACTTGTAATAACTTGGGTCTGTCGTCTTAACTTCCCGGTTCCAATCATATGAGAAGCCAAGGGACTTAACCTGGTTCTTAAAGGTTTGAATGTTTTGGTCCGTAAAAGTAGCTGGATTATTCCCAGTCTTCAAAGCATACTGTTCAGCGGGTAGTCCAAAGGCATCCCAGCCCATTGGGTGCAATACGTTAAAGCCTTGAGCCCGCTTGTACCGTGAAACAATATCAGTGGCCGTATACCCTTCTGGGTGGCCAACGTGCAACCCCTGACCAGATGGATAAGGGAACATGTCTAAGACATAGTACTTTTCCTTGTCCGACTTATCTTCGGCCTTAAAGGTCTGGTCCTTGTCCCAAAATCCCTGCCACTTCTTTTCAATTCCTTGGTGATCGTATCCCATTTGCTTCCTCCCTAAATAAAAAAGCCCTACGTCAGACTTAAAAAGCCTAACATAGGGCGATTGTTACCGCGGTACCACCTACGTTTTGCCAGCTAAATTAGCCAGCCTAGTTCCAGCCTTAACGCAGCTAAACGTACCGACTACTAACTTTCACCGGTAGGTGCTCCAACCGAGTTCGCAATGTTGGTTGGTAGGCTTGCAGCACCGCCTACTTTCTGAAGCTCTTCCATTGCTACTAATGTTGAAAAGTAACTTTATTATAGCACAGGCCCCAATAAATCCGCTATACTAGAAAGAAGAAAAAGAAGTGGAGTAAGAAATGCAAATTTCAAACCGACAATTCATCCAAAGCACCTTGGAAAGTACAGTCCAAACCGGCGACCTTGTGGCCGATGGCGCTGCAGGCCAAGGATTGAATACCCGGTTCTTAGCTAGTCGAGTTGGTAGTACTGGTCAGGTCCTAAGTTTTCACGACCAAAAAGAGGCCGCTAACGCCACCGCCTCATCCCTCTTTATGGCTGGTCTTCAAGACCGGGTAGCGGTGATTAACGGTCCTCTTTCACAAGCAAGTCTCTTACAAGAAATCGGTAAGATTACCAAGCTTGACCTGGCCATTTTGGACTATGGCGCCGATACCGACCAAGCCCAACCAGACCAAAAAGACTTAACAGGACAAATTGAGGTCCTCTTAAGCCACTTAAAGGTCAATGGTCTTCTAATCGTGAATTTGGCAAAGGCTGTGGATTTTTTGGTCCAAAACGTTGAGGATGATGACATCGACCAAGCTAGTTACCAAACGAAGGCTGGTACCACCCTCTTATTTGAACGACAAGCACAAGAAGACTAAGAAAACTTGACCTTTAACCTTCCCTTAATCAGCCGTGGTATAATATAAAAAAGAACAAACGGAGGACATTCAGATGGGACGCATTGTAGACCAAGAAGAACGACTTAACAATCCGTTGGCAGACATTATCAACTTGCCCGAAACGGAAAGTGAAAAAGAAAAGACCGCTAGGGCCAAAGCTTTGGGTCAAATTAAATAAGCACCATTTTTTATCTTTGTTCAAAAAGAGCGTTTCCTGTGATTAGGAGACGCTCTTTTTGTGTGCGAGAAAAACTTTTATTTGTCCAAAATAGGCAAAGAAAAAAGCCCACCTAAGCGGACTTTTTGAAAGTTAATTGAATTAGCCTTCGATTTCAGTAACAGTTCCGGCACCAACAGTGTGGCCACCTTCACGAACAGTAAACTTCAATCCCATTTCAATGGCAACTGGGGCGATCAATTCAACGTCGAACGTTACTTGGTCACCAGGCATAACCATTTCAACACCTGCTGGCAATTCTACGACACCAGTAACATCAGTGGTGTGGAAGTAGAATTGTGGACGGTAGTTAGTGAAGAATGGTGTGTGACGACCACCTTCGTCCTTAGTCAAGACATAAACTTCGGCCTTGAACTTCTTGTGAGTCTTGATTGAACCAGGAGCAGCCAAAACTTGACCACGTTCGATCTGGTCACGGTCAACACCACGGAGCAAAGCACCGATGTTGTCACCAGCTTGAGCTTCGTCCAAAGTCTTACGGAACATTTCGATTCCAGTAACAGTGGTCTTTTGGATTTCATCCTTCAAACCAACGATTTCAACTTCAGTACCAGTAGTCAAAACACCACGGTCAACACGACCAGAAGCAACAGTACCACGACCAGTGATCGTAAATACATCTTCGACAGGCATCAAGAATGGCTTGTCATCTTCACGTGCTGGAGTTGGGATGTATGAGTCAACAGCATCCATCAATTCCAAAACAACCTTAGCTTGGTCGGCGTCGCCTTCCAAAGCCTTCAAGGCTGATCCCTTGATAACAGGAATGTCATCGCCAGGGAAATCGTATTCTGACAACAATTCACGAACTTCCATTTCAACCAAGTCGATCAATTCTTCATCATCAACCAAGTCAGTCTTGTTCAAGAAGACAACCAAGTGTTCAACACCAACCTGACGAGCAAGCAAGATGTGTTCACGAGTTTGTGGCATAGGACCATCAGTTGCGGCAACAACCAAGATGGCACCATCCATTTGTGCGGCACCAGTGATCATGTTCTTAACGTAATCAGCGTGACCTGGGGCATCGATGTGAGCATAGTGACGAGTGTCAGTTTCATATTCGATGTGTGAAGTGTTGATCGTGATTCCACGTTCCTTTTCTTCAGGAGCGTTATCGATTTCAGCGAAGTCAGTAGCTTGACCACCATCTTTTTCTGCCAATACCTTTGAGATAGCAGCAGTCAAAGTAGTCTTTCCGTGATCGACGTGACCGATCGTACCAATGTTAACGTGGGGCTTATTGCGAACGTAAGTTTCCTTAGCCAATGTAGTTTCCTCCAATTTTTTCTCTCGTTTTTATCCCGAGAAAATCGTATGCTTATATTTTACAACGCCAACCTATGAAAGGCAACAGTAAATGGCGTTTTTCTGGCATATGCGCCGTCATTAATTATACTAAGTTCTTAATTTTTTGTAAACACCCTTTTCAGACGGATTTTTTAAGCACCCATCTCGCCCAAAACTCGGACAACAAAGCTGTGAGCCTCGGCTTGTTTCGGATCTTCTTCTGGTAATTCTTGCTGATAGAAAGCCGCTACATCCGTCTTCACCCACAACCGTGCATCCAAAATTCGGTCTTCCATTTGCGGGAACAAGAGCATGGCCTCAACCCGGAGCTGGTCAATTAAGGCCTCATAGGCAACCGGGTCTTCTTGACCAACTTGTAAGTTCAACTCAGTTTCTAAGACCTGGAACAGTTGGGAGGAAAAGGCCGATGGCACTTCTTGCAAGTTAACCTGGTATTGCTTTTTGTCCAACCAGATATAAGGAACCTGGTCACGAAGGCCTAACTGCTGCAAATCGGCTAATAAGGCTGTCTTAATCAGAGCAGAAGCAAAAGGATCCAGTAATAAGGACTTGGCTCCCGCCACAAAGTCTGCCACTGGCAAATAAAAAGCCTGCTGGTACCGTTTTTGCTGCGTCGCCATGTCTTGGTCACTCATATGGTAAAAATGGCTAGCAATCTTTTGGAACTCCGCCTGGCATCCCTGCTTAACCGAATCTTCTTTTTGGCGAACTTTTTTAACTAATTGCTCCCGGTCCTCAGACTGTAGTGCCCATTGCTGGGCTGACACAAAATTTCGACCAGCCAATAAGATTTCCAAGTAAAGCGCAAACGGTTCATCGGTTGTTTGATAATCATTCAAAAAATCATCCGCATAGTCCTTGGCTAGTCGGTCTTGGCCGTCCTGGTGCAATGCTTGAACGACTAGGTAATTACTATCAAAGTTCTGCTTTTCTTGGTAATATTCGGCCCAAAGGTCAGCTGCCTGGTGGAAGTTTCCTTGGTCAAATTGTTCTTGTCCATCTTTTAGGAGTTCTTGCTGTTTGTCAGTCATGTCACTTTCCCCAGAATCCCATTCCTAGTAAATAGTTTATATCAATTCTAAACATTATACCAATTTTAATAAAAAAAGACCATCACCTGGTCTTTTAAAAATTAGTCATTCGCTGGCTTTGGTTGGTTTTGATTTTGCTTCTTACCTTGCCCCTGCTTTTGACCCTGGTTGTTCTTTTGTTGTTGGCCCTTATTGTTGTTTGAGCCCTTCTTATTCTTGTTATCTTGACCCTTGTGGTGGGGACGGCGGTTTTGGTTAACTTCCATTACCACCGGCATCACCATCGGGCGACGGCGAGTCTCATTAAACAAGAACCGTGATAATGATTCACGGACCCCATTTTTCAACTCGTTCCAGTCAAAGGACTTTGAATCTTTCAAGTAAGATTCGATTGAATCAATCGTAATCTTACCGGCTTCTTTCATCAAGTCGCGGTTAGCCTTCACGTAGACAAAACCACGAGAAGTCATCTTTGGCTTGGAAACAACCTTACGCTTCTTCCGGTCAATCGTCACGACCGTGACAAAGACACCATCTTCAGACAAAATTCGACGGTCACGCAAAACGACGTTTCCAATATCGTTTAAGGAATCCCCATCAATCATGGTTTCCCCAACGGTAAAGCCCCCCTTCTTTTCAAAGGTTGTCCCATCATAAACGTAGTCATCGCCACGCTTGCCCATGATAACGTGCTTAGCATCAATGCCAACTTGAGCAACAGCTTCTTTAGCCGTAACCATCACCCGGAATTCCCCAGCAACTGGGAAGAAGAATTCAGGCTTCAAGAAGTTCACCATCATTTGCACGTCTTCAGCAGAACCGTGGCCAGATGACCGCAAGTCAGTTGAAATCTGCTTAACGTCAGCACCCTGGCGGAAGAGCAAGTTCCGCGTTTGGGCCACGTAAGATTCAACCGCAAAGGATGGTGTCGTAGCGATGAAGATTAAGTCATCTGCACCAACTCGGATATTAGGGTTTTCACCCATCGCCATCTTGTGCAAGTTCTTAACGGGTTCGCCCATCTTACCAGTTTCTAGGACCACGATTTGGCCAGCTGGCAAAGTTTCCATGTCGGATAACTTGGCAAATAATTGGTCTTGTGGCACTGGCAAATTCAACTTGTTCTGGTCCAAGGCTGTATGAACGATTTGTTCAACATCTTGCCCGGACAAAATCAACCGGCGGTGAGTCTTTGCCGTCGCATCAATCACCTGTTGGACCCGTTGGATATTCGAAGCTACCACAGCAACAATAATCCGCTTGCCCTTAGCTTCAACAAAGCTTTCTTGGACATAGTCGTGGATTTTCATCTCACTAGCCATTGGCTTGCCAGTATCTTCGGTACCAGCGGCATCGGCCAATAAGGCCAAGACTTTTTTTGAGCCAATTTCAGCTAAGCGGGCATAGTTGGTTTGATAGGCCTTTTCAACCGTTTGGTCAAACTTAAAGTGACCGGTATAAACAATTTGGCCTTCATCCGTACCCAAAACAACGCCCAATGCTTCCGGAATCGTGTGGGTCGTGTTAAAGAATGAAACTTTAACAGCACCAAAGTCAATTTCAGTGTTTTCATTAACGGCATGGAAGTCATCAAAGTCTTTCAGACTAACTTCTGAAGCAATCGCTAACTTGGCCAATGAAATCGTTAGTTCAGACCCAAAGACTGGGACTTGAACTTGTTGTAAGAAATAAGGCAAGCCACCGATGGCATCGGCATGGCCGTGAGTCAAAAAGATTCCGGCAATCTTGTCTTGGTTTTCAATCAAATACTCGTAATCAGGGACGACGACGTCAATCCCTAACAACTCAGTTTCAGGGTACTTGAGCCCTGCATCCAAAATGAAAATTTCATCTTGGACAGTCACGGCATACATGTTCTTGCCGTTTTCGCGCACACCCCCAAAGGGAATAATACTTAATTCTGTCATGTTGTTTCCTTTTGCTACTTGTTTTACACAGTAAATCATCTTGAAAGAAAATGGGTTAATTCTCTTTCTTGTCTCGATTTCAATTACATTTAGTTTACCATAAAAACAGTTTGCTTTGCGACTAAGACGGTCAACTTGGTTGGAAAATTGGCAAAAATGGACAAACGGCTCCCCTTTTTAATTTGCATTTGGCAGAATTTTAGACAGAAAAAAAAGACCAAACAAAGTGTTTGGTCTTTTAAAGTCAATTAACGGTCAACGTTAACAGTCTTTTCAGTTGTTGCTGCGTTACGTTCTTGAACCAAAACTGAATCCTTCTTCAAGGCTTCCTTTGCTTGGTCAGCAACCTTAGCAAAAGTATCAAAGTCAGATACTGCCAAGTCAGCCAACATCTTACGGTTCAATTCGATACCGGCCAAAGTCAAGCCGTGCATCAACTTTGAGTATGACAAACCGTTCATCCGTGCTGCAGCATTGATCCGTGAAATCCACAACTTGCGGAAGTCACGCTTACGGTTCTTACGGTCGCGGTAAGCGTACAAGTATGACTTGTAAACTTGTTGCTTAGCAACCTTATAGTTGATCCGACGTTGACCACGGTAACCCTTAGCCAACTTAATAAACTTTTTACGACGTGCGCGTGAAACTGTACCACCCTTAACTCGCATGGGTAATTCCTCCTAATAGTATAAAATAAACGACCCTGTTAATTAAAGGGACAACATCTTAGCGTACTTCTTAACCGTAGTTTGGTTCATCATACGCGTACCACGCAACTGACGGCGTTGCTTCTTGGTCTTACCGTGGAAACGGTGTGAAGTGTAAGCTGAGGCTGACTTCAAGCCACCCTTAGCTGTTTTCTTGAAGCGCTTTGCTGAAGCGCGGTGGGTCTTCATCTTGGGCATTAGTCCATTCTCCTATCGTTTTCAAGTATCCTAGTGGTTGACTAGCTTTGGTTAGTTCTTCTTAGGAGCCAAAACCAAAAACATTTGTCGACCATCCATCTTAGCACGTTGTTCAACTTTGGCAATATCGTCTAATTCGTTTGCCATCCGCTCTAAGACTTCCCGTCCAATATCTTGGTGGGTGATCATCCGGCCTCTAAACCGTAAGTTTAACTTGACCTTGTTTCCCTTTTCAAGGAACTTGATGGCTGCTTTCTTACGTGTTTCAAAGTCACCTGAGTCAATTACCGGAGACATCCGGACTTCTTTGACTTGGACAACCTTTTGGTTTTTGCGCTGTTCTTTTTGACGCTTCTGCGCTTCGAACTTTGCCTTACCCCAATCCATGATTTTAGCAACTGGTGGAACGGCGTTGGCTTGAACCAAGACCAAGTCTTGGCCCATGTCATCGGCGATGTCTTGAGCATCACGCGTTGACATTTCCTGTTGCTTGCCATCATGAATT
This sequence comes from Fructobacillus sp. ChS1-6f1-1-27, assembly GCF_059579415.1. Taxonomy (NCBI): domain Bacteria; kingdom Bacillati; phylum Bacillota; class Bacilli; order Lactobacillales; family Lactobacillaceae; genus Fructobacillus; species Fructobacillus sp. ChS1-6f1-1-27. The sequence continues at coordinate 29,546 of NZ_JCAOER010000005.1, forward strand.
AGTAAAACCCGGTTAGCGCGGATATTATCGTTGACTAGATCAACTTGTCGTGGTTGACGTGCTATGGCTAGGTACCTCCAAATAATTTTGCTGTGAACAACGAAGAAAAAAGTGGGCAGACACAGAGTCTACCCACTTTACCTGACTGTACATATGTACAACGTGTATCTGCCTGGCAACAGCAATCGTCACGAGGCGAGAAGCGGGCGCTCCTACTTGTTCAACACAAAGTATTATACGTACCTTTTTTAACGAAGTCAAGCTTTTTAGAATTTATTATTTTGGTTAAGCCGGTCAGCATTTTCCTCAGCTAAGCTCACTAACAGCTTAGCCCCAAAGTGGTAAACAACCAAAATAGCGAACTGGGCTCCAGCAAATAAGATTACAAAGGCCGCCATATGAGTCGAGGATGATTGTTGCATATAAGTAACGACTAGCTTGAAATTGGTAAAGACATCCCAAGAGTTTAGCCGTAAGAACCGACCCAAGTAAATACCAAAGGAAGAAACTAGAGAAGTAATCCCCAAAATCCCCAACACTAAGAATGGGTGCTGGCGAGGTAAGAACTTATAAATCATGATTTCTAAAGAAATCACCCCTAAAGTGACCCCAACAAAGATTCCCGCCGCCAAAACCGAATAGTTAAAGTACTGAAAGCGAACATCCAGTGAATCACTAATATATTGCAAGTGGATAAAGTCCGTAATCATGTACATCGTATTTGGAAAGAATAAAAGCCAAAAAAACGAAAAGATTGCTTGGGTTAGCTTCGAATTCCAAAGTAAGACCCCTAAAGCAAAGTCTAATGGTAATAAGGCCAAGAAAACGTTCCACATTAAGAAGTCAAAGTGCGTTGGCGTCACCAATACAAATAAAATAAAGGCCAGCACCACCAGGTGGACTAATATGATATTTTTGGCATTTCTTCTCAACATAATCAGCATTCTCCTACAAGCCTAAAACAGGCCTGTCCTTGTTTTCCTTAACCTATACTATTTTACCAGGAAAAGTCGCCGTCGTTAAGCCCCTCACTAGGTTTTTTAAGGGTTTTTCCGTGAATCATCCTGGTTTTTGGTTGACATCGTTTTAAAAATTCGATAAACTTAATGAGTTGATAAATTGGACCGAAAGGAGGTGCCGGCATGGCTACCCCATCAAACAAGAACTCAAAGTCTCACAAGCGTAACCGTCGCGGACACATCGGTTTGAACGTACCAAACATCGTTTTGGACAAGACAACTGGTGAATACCGCGTGGCTCACCGCGTCTCACCATCTGGGATGTACAACGGTAAGCAAGTTACTGAAAATAACTAATTAAAACAAATGCCCCCGCTCTTGCAGCGGGGTTTTTTGTTGCTTGAATTTGCCAGTGGTTCAAAAACGGTCAGTCACACACAATGATTTGTCTGAAACTGACCCGTTCAATTCGTTATAATAGGAGTAACAGTTTTTAAGGAGAAAAGTAATGCCCCTTGACGGTCTTTTCGTTCATTCTTTAGCAAAAGAATTAAACCAAACCCTTGCGGGTGGTCGGATTACTAAGATCCACCAGCCCTACCCTAATGAAATTATGATGGTTGTCCGCAACAACGGAACCAACTACCCAGTGTTGCTCTCGGCCAATCCCGCTTATGCCCGGGCCCAAGTCACCAATATTCCTTACCAAAACCCGGCCACCCCACCAAACTTTGCCATGTTCTTACGGCGAAACCTAGAAGGTGCCCGGCTAGCTTCCATTAGCCAGGTTGAAAATGACCGAATTCTAAACCTTACCATCAACACCCATGATGAACTCGGTGACGAACAAGTTTTGACCCTGACTTTAGAAATGATGGGCCGGCACTCGAACTTGTTCTTAGTTCGAGAAAAAGACCAGCGAATTTTGGAACTGATCAAGCACGTCCCAGCCGACCAAAACCGAGTCCGGTCATTAATCCCTGGGGCGACCTACACCCTACCACCAGCCCAAAATATGAAAAACCCCTTTGAATCGGACTTAAAGGCTCTGGCTCCGATCTTGTTGGACCAGGATAAAGCTGACTGGGCCAAGGCGATTCAAAAAACCTACCAAGGTTTTTCAACAGTTTCCGCTAAGGCCTTGGCACAGTCACTAGCGAACCAAGGCGGTCAGTCAACTGATTCCATCCAGGTTGCCAAGGACTGGTTGGCCAACTTTGACCAAATCAACCCAACTTTGTACCAGGTTGATAAAAAGTTTACCTACGCAGCCTTTGACTGGGATGAGAATGGAAATGGCCAGCACTTTGACAGCCTTGGCGCCCTCCTAGACGCCTACTTCCAAGGCCAAGCGGAAGCTGACCGAGTTAACCAGCAGGCTAGCGCCCTGGTTCGTTTGGTTAAAAACGAAACCAAGAAAAATGAGAACAAGGTCAAAAAGCTCAACCAAACCTTAGAAGACTCCAAAAACGCTGATTCCTATAAGGTCAAGGGTGATTTGTTGATCACCTACCCCCACCTCGTCCACAAGGGGATGGAATCAGTGGAAATCGAAAACTACTATGATAACAACAACTTGTTAAAGATTAGTGTTGACCCCCGTTTTGACGGCTTACAAAACGCCAACCGCTACTTCAACAAGTACCGCAAACTCCGGTCGGCCAAGGACTATGTCTTGGAACAATTAGCCATTACCCAAAAAGAGCTCGACTACTTTTATGAAATTGCCAGTCAGTTGAACGTGGCTTCACCAAAAGACGTGGCCGACATCAAGGTCGAATTGATTGACCAGGGTTATTTGAAAGAAAAGGCCCGGGTTAAGACCAAGGGTAAGCAGACCAAGAAACCAAAACACGTCCTGTCTGCCCCTGATAAGTTTACGGCCACTGATGGTACTTTGATTGAAGTTGGGAAGAATAACTTGCAAAACGATAAGTTATCTTTGAAAAAGACTAACCGGCAAAACATCTGGCTCCACGTTCAAAAGATGCCCGGCTCACACGTGATTATTCATTCCGAAAATCCTAGCGACCAGACTATCGAAGAAGCAGCCCAATTAGCGGCTTACTTCTCCAAGGCCCGTGAATCAGCCAATGTGCCGGTTGATTATTTGCCCGCTGGCAAACTCCGCAAGCCAAACGGCGCCAAACCCGGTTATGTCATTTTCGAAGGTCAGTCAACGACTTACGTAACTCCTGACCCCCTCCTAGTTCAAAAGTTGCGGGCCTAAAAGTCGAATGATACAATGGAAACAATTGGTAAAGGAGAGTGAGTGGCCTATGCACTTAATGCGTGACTTTAAAGAATTCATCAACCGGGGCAACATGGTCGACCTGGCAATTGGGATGATTATTGGTTCTGCCTTCTCAGGCATCGTCAAGTCATTGACAACCAACTTAATCAACCCTCTTGTCGGCCTTTTCACCGGTCAAAGCAACAACTTAACGTCACTAAAGTGGACACCAATGAAGCAGCTCACCTTCACGTACGGAGCCTTCTTGAATGACTTGATTAACTTCATCATCACAGCCTTCGTTGTCTTCTTACTCATTAAGTTAGTGAACAAAGTCTTTGTCAAGCCAAAGCCTAAGACAGACCCTAAGCCAAGCGACGAACTCTTGGTCCTCCAAGATATCAAGCAACTTTTGGCTAACCAGCAAAAAAAATAAGCAAATAAAAAAATCATGGTTTTACACCATGATTTTTTTAATTGGTTAATACTTAGTCAGGTCAGCTTAAAGTTGCCGGCCTGGCTTTTTATTTGCCATGAACATCTGAAAATTAACCGCGGATTTCTTTCAAGGCATCTTCGATTTGGCCCAAAACAATCTTTTGGTTTTCAGGGTCTTCCAAGTCATACTTTTGCAAGTCAACCTTGATCTTCGGTGATTGGTCATATGAATCAAACCAACCGCGGTAGGCGTCCCACATCTTTTTGTAGTAAGCTTTCAATTCTTCGTTGTCATCAAACTGTTCGTAATCGCGGCCGCGCTTCTTGATTCGCTTCAAAATCGTTTCAAAATCGGCATCCGCATAAACCATCAAGTCCGGTGCCTTCTTAGGCAAGTCATGGAGTTCGTCCATCATCCGGCTAAGCAAGTTGTGGTAAACATCCATTTCCATATCGGAAATGTTGCCGTCCTTATGGTTTTCTTCCGTAAAGAGTTCATCTTCATAAATTGACCGGTCCAAGACGTTGTTGTCATCGGCCAAGGCCTTCTTGATCATTTCAAAGCGACGGTTCAAGAAGAAAATCTGGAGTAAGAACCCGTATTGCTTAGGATTTTCGTAGTAAAGGGGCAAAACTGGGTTATCACCAACGGGTTCGAAAAAGGCCTGGGTGCCAAAGTGGTCAGCCACTAAGCCCGTCAATGTTGTTTTGCCGACACCAATCATTCCTGCTGTAATTATCACCATACTTACTCCATTTCAATTTTAATTGTCTTTGTCTGTCACGTTTTTGGCCTAATCAGACCAGCCTCAACCCGCTACTAAGAGGGTCAAAGCTTGAGAAATCAACTCTTCGGTGGTCCCTGCTTGGCCAAGCAAGGCCTTTTGAACCTTGTCGATATCCTTTTTAGCATAACCCAGAGCTGCCAAAGCTTCCAAGGCATCCGACAAGTTTTGACCGGAAGCTTCTTGACCAACGCCAGCCGCCTGGTTGGCAGAATCAGCTGTCCCATTGGCCAAAGTAGCAAAGTCGTCTAACTTGCCCTTCAAGTCTAATACAATCTGCTGGGCCGTCTTCTTCCCCACCCCAGGGAACTGGGTCAAATAGGAAACCTGGTCTTGGTCAATCGCGTTCACCAAGTCAGTGGGGTTGGCCCCGGCCAAAATCGCCAAGGCTGATTTTGGACCAATACCAGAAACTGCTAAGAGCTTGTTAAACAAGGCCTTTTCAGTCAGGGTCGCAAAACCATACAGAGAATTCTCGGTTTCTCGGACAATTTGTTCAATGTAAACCTGGCTTTCTTGGTCCAAGTTAAATTGATAAGGATTGGCCGGATAGACCTTATAACCAACCCCATCTTTGGTTTCTAAGACCAGGTACCCTGGATTAATCTGGGTAATTGTGCCCTTTAAATATTCAAACATCTTCTCTCCTCAAACGCAGCCAAGTTAAAACCTGCTTAACTATTTGGCAGTAAGTTGACTTTATTTTTCTTGGTATCAAAGTAGCCGACTTCCTTGTCAGAGGCCTTTTGCCAAGTCGTAAAGGACTTGTATTTGGCCGTGGTAATAATCCGCTTACTGATATCTGGAAACAAGCAAGTGATAATGGTTAACTCTGCCTGACCACCATCACGGCGGTCAGGATTCAAAACCGAGCTATCGTTTTGGTCAACCCCCTGTTGCCCAGTAATTTGATAGCGGTAAATTCCCTTGTCGTTAGCCAAATAGATATACTGGCCGTTTAGCCAAGAAGACGTTCCATAGGAACCATTCGTCCAATAAGGGTCGTCTTGCTTTAACTTTTGCTGCAAGGCCGAAAAACCAGTATAGCCATTATCCCAGTTATGGGCGGCTAAGGTGTAATTGCCCTGACCCATCGTTGGCACGGGCGAATTCTTCTGAGCAGTATTAGCCCCAACGTCTAAGGCGGTCTTAGAGTAGGCGTTATCATAAATTGGTAGCAAAATTGACAACTTTGGCATGGCTACAAAACCCTGCTTGGTCAAATGATAACCGGTTTGGTCGTTTTCAGCGACGTGGTCTTGAATTTTTTGCCGGGCCGAAGCACTGTAGTGCTTATCCCGAGTCAAAACCCTCTTAGAAACCGTTTTGACCGGGCTAACCGCCGGCTGGTTAATCGCCCAATCATAGGCCAACCAACCAACCAGAACAATAATGATGACGACCAGTAATCGTCGAATCCATTTTCGCATGATACTGGCCTCCTCTCACAATCTACCTGCACCTGCAAACGCTAAAAGCTCACAACAAGTCTGCCAAAATGGTCTTCAAAACGCCATCATGGTTATAGTCAGCCTTGGCAACCGGGTAGCCCCGGTCTAACAAAATCGGGTCGGAGTCTGGCATCACATAGGGGTGTCCAACTAAGTCCAACATCTCCAAGTCATTGAGGCCATCGCCAAAGGCCGCCATTTCACTGGCTTGAATACCAAGACGGTCACCCAAGTCTTTTAGGGCCACCCCCTTATTAACGGTCGGGTTGACAATATCGACCGCCCCATAACCAGAGGTAGTGATATGGACTGGCAATCCTTTTTTTTCAACCGTCGCAATGAATTCGTGTTCGAAGTTTGGCAAGTCAACGGTCATCTTCAAGATTGGCTCATCAATTTGGTCCAAGGAATCAATCATTTGCAAATCCTTGAAGTACAAGTTTGCCTTGCGGTCGCCCAGACCAAGGTCTGCCATCGGCTTTAGCATATAGGCCTGGTTAATCCCAGTAAAAACTAGCCCCATTGAAACCTTGTCTTGGTGGTCCATAATCGTATCAATAATCGGTGCGAAGGCTTTCGGGTCAATCGCATAAGTTGCTTGGACCTGGCCGCCTTCAATCACTTCGGCCCCGTTATTTGAAATCAGGGTGTAGTCTTGGGATTGACCGGCAAAGTAAGCCGCCACCTTATCGGGGTGGTTCCCGGTCGCAACCACAAAGGTCACGCCCTGGGCCTTAGCCCGGTCCATCATTTCTTGGTAGGCCTTATGGTCAAAGCTTTTGTCAGCCCGCAAAAATGTAGCATCTAAGTCTGTTGCAATCAATTTAATTGTCATCTTTAGTCTCCTACCCTTTCAACACCCATTCACCAAAAGCCTCTGTTACTTCTTACCGCGCTTTTTCTTTAGCTTTTTCAACTTTCGAGCAGCCTGCTTCATGGCCATATTTTGCATCTTTTGACCGAGGTTACCGGATGGCATTTGGCCACCCATACCGCCCATCATCGCACCCATGTCCATCCCAGATTGCCCCATCATTGACTCCATTCCGGAAAAGTTTCCGTTGGAAGCCTGGTTCATCATCTTACGCATCTGGTCAAACTGCTTAATCATCTTGTTAACTTCGACCACTGGCCGACCAGCCCCAGCTGCCAAACGGCGGCGACGGGATGGGTTCAACAAGTCAGGGTTTTCCCGTTCTTTTTTCGTCATGGAAGAAACGATTGCTTCCATGTGAACGAACTGCTTCTGATCGATTTGTAGGTTCTTCAACGCTGGGTTATTGGCCATTCCAGGAATCATTTTAATCAAATCTTCCATTGGGCCCATGTTTTGAACCTGGTGGAGTTGTTCGATAAAGTCATTGAAGTCAAAGGTGTTCAGCCGCATCTTTTCCAGCTGCTCAGCCTGCTTCTTTTCATCGACTTCACGCTGGGCCTTTTCGATAAAGGTCAGCATGTCCCCCATACCAAGGATTCGAGAAGCCATCCGGTCTGGGTAAAAGACATCCAAATCAGTTGGCTTTTCCCCTTGTCCAACAAACTTGATTGGCTTACCAGTCACATCGCGAATTGAAAGGGCGGCCCCACCACGGGTGTCCCCATCCAACTTAGTCAAAACAACTCCGGTCAAATCCAACTGGTCGGCGAAACCTTGGGCGGTTTCAGTCGCGTTTTGCCCAGTCATGGCATCAACCGTCAACAAGACTTCGTCTGGTTGGGCGATTGATTGGACGTCCTTCAATTCAGCCATCAATTCGGCATCAATTTGCAAGCGACCAGCCGTATCAATCAAGACATAATCGTTCTTGTTGTCCTTGGCTTGGGCTAACCCGTGTTTCACAATCTCACGGGGGTCAACATCAGTTCCTTCTGAATAGACCGGAACTTCCAAGTCCTTCCCCAAGACTTCCAACTGGTCAATGGCGGCTGGACGGTAAATATCGGCCGCAATCAAAAGTGGACGGGCGTTTTCTTCCCGCTTTAACTTGTAAGCCAACTTGGCGATCGTCGTCGTCTTACCAGCCCCTTGCAACCCAGCCATCATAATCGTGGTTGGAATCTTTTCGGACTTATTCAACGGTACCGCTTCGTCACCCATCAAGGCCGTCAACTCATCGTTAACGATTTTAACGACTTGTTGTGGCGCGTTCAATCCTTCCAGGATTTCAGCACCCTTGGCTTTTTGCCGGATTTGGTCGATGAATTTCTTAACAGTTGAGTAAGAAACATCGGCTTCCAATAGGGCTAAGCGGATTTCGCGCAAAGAGGCCTGGAGGTCCTCTTCGTTGATCTTACCGCGACCGGTTAAGTTTTTTAACGCTTTCGATAAGCGGTCAGTTAGGTTTTCAAAAGCCATCAGTTCTTCGCCAGTTGCCTGGCTTCCCCCTTAGTTCAGTTCTTTATTGACCAATTGGTCTAAAATTTGTTTTAAGTGTGTGTCTTGCCCGTAGTTGGCCTTAACATAGGTCACTAAATCTTGTTCCAAGCCTTCTCGTAAAATCGAATCTTGGTACAAATGCAGGATTTCTTCGTAATGAAGGAGTGCTTCAACACCCCGCTTGAGGTTATCAGAAACCGCTTGGCGGGATACCGATTCTTCTTCGGCGATTTCAATAATTGAAAAATCGTCTTCAAAGTAATACTGCAAGTAGGACTGCTGCTTTTCAGTTAGCAGGTTCCCATAAAAAGGCAAGAGTGCGTTGACTTGGTTTTTCTTTGCTAAGTCCATTATTTACTAACCAGGTCTTTAAACATGCCGTAAACAAAGTCCTCTGCGGAAAAGACCCGTAAATCGGTCGCTTTTTCCCCAAAGCCAATCCATTTAACTGGCAAATGCAGTGCGTCACGGATAGCAAAGACAATCCCACCCTTGGCGGTACCGTCCATCTTAGTCAAAACAATCCCAGTCACATCCGAAGAGTCCTGGAAGAGCTTGGCCTGCTGCAAAGCATTTTGACCGGTTGTAGCATCCAAGACTAGCAAAACTTCCTGCGGTGCACTTGGCAAAACCTTCTTAATCACCCGGTTCATCTTGGCCAATTCCTGCATCAAGTTGACATTGTTTTGCAACCGACCGGCTGTATCAACAAACAAGACATCGTAGTTTTCAGCCTTAGCCTTATCCACTGCCGTATAAACAACCGAAGCAGGGTCGGCCTTTTCTGGCCCAGCAACAACCGGCACATCAGCCCGGTCACCCCATTCCTGGAGTTGCTTAACAGCACCAGCCCGGAAAGTATCGGCAGCGGCCAATAAGACCTTCTTACCGGCTTGCTTATATGAACTAGCCAATTTTCCAACAGTAGTCGTCTTACCGACCCCGTTGACACCGACAAAAAGGATGACCGTTGGCTCACCCTCTTTGGCAAAGTGCATTGTCTGGTCTTCTTCTTCGCCCTGGCGGTCGTACAAGTCGACCATCTGCTTGATAATCAAGTCACGGATATCATCCTTATCCTTGATATTCTCAAGCTTAACGGCTTCGCGGACTTGGTTTGAAATTTGAATTGACAAGTCAAAGCCTAAATCGGCCCCAATCAAGGTGTCTTCTAGCTGCTCGAAGAAGTCTTCATCAACTGAGCGGAAGTTCGCTAAGAATTTGTTAAAACGGTCAGCAAATCCCTTACGCGACTGGGTCAAGCCCTTGTCATAAACGGCCTTGGTATCGTCTTCTTTAACAGTTTCTTCTGACTGGCTGACAGCCTGGTCTTCTGCTTGGCGGCTCTCACCAGTTGCTGGTTCTTCAACCGATTCACTCTCCACCACTGGCTCTTTTGCAACCGCTTGGTCAGCCGGGTCGGTTTCGACCTGGTCCTCGACTACTTGGTCAACTGACTGTTCGGCAGAGCTTTCCTGCTTAGCCGGTTCATCAGTCGATTTCTTTTTAAAAATGTCAAAAAGTCCCATATCTGACTCTCCTTCTCGGCATAATTATACCGGTTCTGCCAGTTGTTCGTTAGCCTCTTCGATGTTAACAGCCACCATCTTGGAAACCCCGGCTTCTTGCATGGTCACCCCATACAAGACCTTAGCAGCTACCATCGTTCCCTTTCGGTGGGTAATGGTGATGAACTGGGTTTGCCCACCGAAGTTCTTCAAGTAAGCCGCAAAGCGGTCAACGTTAGCTTCATCCAAGGCAGCTTCGGCTTCGTCCAGCACAGCAAACGGCACTGGCCGAACTTGCAAAATGGCAAAGAGCAAAGAAATCGCCGTCAAGGCCTTTTCCCCACCAGACAAAAGTGACATCTGCTGGAACTTCTTGCCCGGTGGCTGAGCCTTAATATCGATTCCAGTCGTTAACAAGTGCTCCGGATCCGTTAGCTCAATTTGAGCCTGTCCACCCGCAAACATCTTGGTGAAGACGTCTGAGAAGTTGACAGCAACCGCATCAAAGGTTTCTTTAAAGCGGACCTGGACTTCCTGGTCCATCTCATCGATCGTATTTTGCAAGGTTTCCTTAGCAGCCTTCAAATCATCGGCCTGCTTCGTCAAGAAATCATGCCGTTCTTTGATTTCATCGTACTCTTGAATAGCAGCGATGTTAACTGGGCCAAGGTTATCCAAGGCTTTTTTGGTCTCTGCCAACTCATCAGCAATTTCTTGGTCAGACTTATCCGATTCGACCAAGTCCGCCTCTGATTCAACCGTCAAGCCATAGGTCTGGCGCAAGGTTGAAATCTGCTTAGCCAACTTTTCTTGGCTAGCTTGCAACTGGTGGCTAGCCGACGACTGGTCAACCATGTCCGTATTCAATAATTCTTGTTCTTTGGCTAATTGGTCTTCTTGTTCTTTGACCAAGGCTGACAACTTCGCTGACTTTTCAGCCAAGTCGGCTGCTTCTTGTTGGGCCTTTTCTAAGCCTTCTGTCAAATCCAAGACCGCCTGGTCCATTTCTTCAGCACTGGCAACTTGGTCCAAAGCATTTTGCATTTGGTCAATTTTTTCAACTAATTCTGCCAAATGTGCTTGGGTCTGGTTAACGGTTTCAGCCAAACGGTGCTGGTTGGCCTGTTCAGCTTCCAACTGAGCTTCGACCTTAGCCAATTCAGCCTGGAATTCAGCCTTTTGGTCTTGGTAAGCCTGGTGGTCTTCTTGGAGCTGGTTCAATTGGTCGGTCAAATCTGCTGTTTGGCCTTCGGACTGAGCCTTTTGCTCTTCGACCTTGGCCAAGTCTTGGTTAGCTCTTTCCTGTTCTGCCTTGGCATCATCCAAAGCAACCTGCAAGTCCTGTAAGTCCAATTCCAAAGTGTCAACTTCAGTCTGGTACTTGGTAACGGTATCCTTCAAACCAGCTAACTGGTAGTCAGTTTGTTGACCCTGGGCGACAAAGTCCCGGTTCTTTTGGACCAGATCAGCTAAGTCATCTTCCAAGCCAGCAACCGTTCCTTGACGGTCATCTCGGACCTTGGCTAAGTCGTTCAAAGCCTTTTGCTGGTCAGCTAAGCGGTCGGCTTGCTCCTTTAACTCAGTTTGCCGAGACAAGACTGAGGTTCCTTGGCGGAAGTTGGCTCCACCGGTAATCGAACCACCAGCGTTGACTAATTGGCCATCCAGTGACACCACTCGGAGGCGGTTTTGGCAAGCCTTGGCTACCCGAGTAGCGGCATCCAAGTTTTCAACGACCAAAGTCGTTCCAAGCAAGGATGACAGGATGTTTTCCATCCCACTTGGCATCTTCACCAAGTCAGCTGCCACGCCAATATAACCTGGTTCCCGGCTAGCAGCCGAGATATCACGGGCTGACCGGGGTTTAATCGTATTAATTGGTAACAGCGTCACCCGCCCCTTTTTGTTCTTGGTCAAATAAGACACAACCGACTTCGCCGTTGCGGTCGAATCAACCACAACCTGCTGCAAGGCCCCACCCAAAACAGTTTCAACCGCTTTGGTATATTGCTTTGGCACCGTAATCAATTCGGCCACCACCCCCTTGATACCGGGGAAGTTCCGCCGAGTTTGGCCCTGCATCAGGTTCTTAACCCCTTGGTAAAAGCCAGCATAGTCGTCCAAGGCCGCTTCAGCTTGGTAGCGAGACTGGGCTTGTTCAAGGGCATAAGCTCCTTGTTGCCAGTCTTTTTGAGCAGACTGGTAGGCATCCTTGGCTTTGGCTAATTCATCTTGCTTAGCTGACACTTGCCCTTCGTAAGGGTTTTCACCGGTACTTTGGTCTGGGTGGCCTTTTTCATAGTCTGCCTGGGCTTTTTCTGCCTGGTCCAACTCGGCCTGGGCAGCAGTCAAGGCTTCTTGCTTCGCCGTTAACTGGGCCTGGTTTTGCTCAATTGACTTTTCTTGGTAGGTCAACTTGTTATGCAAAGAAGCCAAGTCTTGCATCGTTGCCACATAGTCGTTGCGGTTTTGGTTCAATTGGTCTTGGACTGCTTGAACCTTGGCCGTCCCATGGTCTTGGTCGATTTGCTTAATCGTGGCCTTTAAGTTCTTTTGTTGGTCCAGATAAGCAGCTAATTGCTGGTTGACTTGGTCCAACTCGGCCTGTGTGCTTTCAACCTGCTGGTTTTCTTCAGCTTGCCGGTCTTTAGCAGTTGCCAAATCGCGGACCAACGTTGCCTGTTCTTGAGAAGCCAATTTCTGGTTTCCAATCAGCTGCTCTTTTTCCTGGGTCTTAGCCACGATGTCAGCCTGCAAGGCATCACGGTCTTGCTGGATATCATCGTAGTCTTGCCGAGTTTCTTCCAAAGCTTTTTGAACCTTGGTCACAGCCATCTGACGGTTAGTCACCTGTTCTTTAGCAGCCTTGGCCAGACCCTCTTGGTCCATGACGAGCTGTTGTAAAGCCAAAATTGACCGGGTCAACCGGACCTGGTCTAAGCCTTCAAAACTTTCACGTTTTTTCAAATAGTCTTTGGCATTTTCTGCTTGGTCTGCCAAGGGTTCCAACCGACCAGAGACTTCTTGGATAATGTCATCAACCCGGTCCAAGTTTTCTTCGGTTGCTTCCAGGTCCTTTTGGGCTTTGTCCTTATTTTGCTTATACTTATAGACCCCGGCCACTTCTTCAATAATTGACCGACGTTCTTCTGGCTTAGCTGAAAAGATCTTTTCAACCTGACCCTGGGAAATAATTGAAAAACCATCCCGGCCCAAACCAGTATCCATAAAAAGTTCGTGAATGTCTTTCAACCGACATTCAGCCCCATTCAACTGGTAAGAGGATTCACCAGTCCGGTATAACCGCCTAGTAATCCGGATTTCCGAAAAGTCAGACGCAATATAATGGTCGGCGTTATCAAAGGTAATTGAAACTTCCGCCCGGTTTAAAGGCTTGCGGTTTTTGGTACCACCAAAAATAACGTCGGCCATCTTATTTCCACGGAGGTCCTTGGCAGACTGCTCCCCCATGACCCACCGGATAGCTTCAATGATATTTGATTTTCCAGACCCGTTCGGGCCAACAATCCCAGTCATCCCCTGTTGGAAGTCAATAACTGTTTTGTTTGCAAAGGACTTAAAGCCAATAATTTCCAGTGTTTTTAATTTCATAAGTGGTAGTTTTGTTAAGTTAAATCTTGTAAGGCCTTCTGTGCGGCAGCCTTTTCAGCATCTTTAATGGATTGGCCAGCCCCGTGGGCCAAAACCTTACCATCGACAGCAACCGAAACCCGGAAAACCTGACTGTTGTCAGCTTTCCGACTTTCGTCTTCAATCGTGTATTCAATATCGACCGAGCCCTTGGCCTGCAACTTTTCTTGCAAGCGGGACTTGAAGTCAATAAATTGGTCAAAAAAGTTTTCATCAATCGCGGCAAAGACCGTCTGGTTCAACAGCGAAACGACCGCCTCTTGCCCTTGGTCCAAGAACAAGGCGCCGATAAAGGCTTCCCAAATGTCTTCAAGCAAGGAAGGCCGTTGGCGGGCACCGTTCATTTCCTCACCCTTACCCAAACGGATTGCTTCGTTTAAATGAATCACCTTTGAGAAGTGGGCAAAAGACTTGGTTTGGACCATCGTGATTCGCATTTCAGTCAATTGACCCTCATCCCAGTCTGGGTAGCGCTTAAAGAGGTATTCTGTCACCGTTGCTTGCATGACAGCATCCCCCAAAAATTCCAACCGTTGGTAGTCACGACCGGTTTCTTTGGGGTGCTCATTTAAGTAATTTCGCTGAGTCAACGCCTCTTCTAACAGGGGTAAATTATTAAAGTTAATGTGGTAATTTTCGGCCAAATAGCCAGTAAAGTCTGCGGGTGACAAGGTAGTTTCCTTTCAATATCCAATTACTAGTATTATACCAGACTTTTCCTTTCAAATTTTAAACAAAAGAGCAAAAAAACAAGGATTTAACAACCGTTAATCCTTGTTTTAAATCTTTATTTTTCTTGTTCAACCACTGCAACAATATCGTCAACATATTGTTTTACCAATTCTTCAGTTTTGGCTTCTGCCATCACTCGAATAATTGATTCCGTTCCAGAAGGACGGACCAAAACTCGACCATCACCGGCCATCTGCTTTTCAACTTCTTCAATCTTAGCTAGCATGGCTTGGTTTTCCATCATTGCGTTCTTATCACTAACCTTGATGTTGACCAACTTTTGAGGGTACAAAGTCACATCGGAAGCTAATTCTGACAAAGACTGACCAGTTTCTTTCATGACAAAGAGCAGCTGCAAGGCAGTTAGCAAGCCATCCCCAGTCTTCGCCCAGTCACGGAAGATAATGTGACCAGACTGTTCACCACCAAGGTTATCATCGTCTGCCACCATCTTTTCCATCACATAGCGGTCGCCAACTTGGGTCTTGACCGAATGCATTCCCTGAGCTTCCAAGGCCTTGTAAAAGCCGATGTTTGACATCACCGTTGAAACCACCGTGTTGTGCTTCAACCGCCCCTGTTCGTTCATATACCGGGCAGTGATATACATGATTTTGTCACCATCAACGATTTCACCGTTTTCATCAACGGCAATCAACCGGTCACCATCACCGTCAAAGGCCAATCCGGCGTTAAAATCACCATCTTGGACCATTTTTACTAAGGCTTCTGGGTGGGTTGACCCAACCCGGTCATTAATGTTCAAACCGTCTGGTTCAGCGCCCATCGTTTCAAAGTCAGCGCCCATATCGGCAAATAACTTTGGCAACAAGTCAGAAGTTGCCCCATTAGCCCCATCCAAGGCCAGCTTAATCCCAGCTAGGTCAGCTGGAATGGTCTTTTGCAAGAAGGCCAAGTACTTCTGAGCGCCTTCTTGGTAGTGAGAAACCTTACCTAGACCAGCAGCGCTTGGTCGTGGCAAAAGGTCAACTTCACTATCTAAGAGTTCTTCAATTTCAGCTTCCAAGTCATCAGAAAGCTTAAAACCATCTTGGCCAAAGAACTTAATCCCGTTATCCCCAGCTGGGTTGTGGGAAGCAGTGATTTGAATCCCAGCGTCTGCTTCCAAGTCTTCAACTAAGTAAGCAACCGCAGGAGTGGTAATCACTCCGAGGTTCAGCACATCAATTCCAACTGACAGCAAACCGGCCACCAAGGCCTCTTGCAACATTTCAGAAGAAATCCGAGTGTCTTGACCAACGACCACAACCGGTGCTTTTTCCGGATTTTCGTTGTGCCGGGTCAAAACGGCCCCACCGGCCCGGCCTAATTGCATGGCCAGTTCCGGGGTCAGACTTTGGTTGGCAATCCCACGGACACCATCAGTACCAAAATACTTTAACTTTGATTCACTCATTTAAAATCATCTCCAATAACGCTATGTTACGAAATCAGCGTCCTACTTTGGGGTAATCGTCACCGAAACGCTCGAATCTGAGATTGAACTAACCCCAGATGGTTGCGTTAATGACACCGTTTTCGTTGTCTTACTAGTGATATTTGATAAATCTAAACTAACAGGCAACGAACTGATGCCATTAAGTGTATCACTAGACCCAGAAATTGTCACTGTTGACGGATTGAAAGAAATCGTGTAGTTATCGGTCGAACCAGCACTAGCTGAAGCAGTCAACGATACCTTTTTACTGGTCGATGAACTAGATGAACTTGACGATGAGCTTGATGACGATGAGCTATCTGAGCTACCAGAAACTGTCAAACTTACTTTAGCTGTCGCTTGGCTCAAAGAAACTTGGACAGGGTTGCCATTCTTATCATAGGCTGTCAACTTCGCATTTTGCGTGACATTGCTCTTGGTGTTGTTTGACAAGTTAACATTGGCACCGATATGGTCAACCGCATCAACATTGTCCTTGGGACCAGTAATGGTGACCGACTTCGTATCAACACTTGTATCAGTTACAGAATAACCACTAGCAATCTTTGAACTATCGTATTGTGCTTCAACATTCTTCTTAGCAGTTGCCTTTTCAGCCAAGGTGATTGTTACTGTCTGCGGACTGGTAGTAGCCGTCAAGGACGAATTTACACCAGTCAAAGCTAGTGAAACCGTGTGCTGGCCCACGCCTAAGTTAGACATGTCGGCCACGGCCTGAATATCGTTATGACTCTGCGCAGCAGTCACTAAAGCTGTTGAACCATGGATCGTGGTTGACACGGTACTTGGTGCCCCAACTAAGACATAGTCATCGGAGTCATATTGAACGTTTAACGGAACGGACAAAGTTGCCTTCTTTTCAGGCAGCAAAGACGTATAAGAACTGTTGTTAGAGCCAGAATAATTTGACTTGGTTGACAACACATAAGCCGAAATCAAAAGGGCTAATAACAGTGAAAAGATTATATTAATTGTTTTAGATGAAGCCCATTTTTTCATGATTTCTTCCCCCGCCACAAGAACTTAAGAATTGGGTTGCGTTGTCCCTTCTTCATTGGTTCAATCCATTGCTTTTCAAAGAAGTTCAAATAGGAATCGCGGTCCATATTTCGCAGTAAGTCACCCCGCTGAGTAATTGAAATTTCACCAGTTTCTTCTGAAACAACAACCGTCACAGCATCCGTTGCTTCAGAAATTCCAACAGCAGCCCGGTGACGGGTTCCCAGTTCCTTTGGAATTCGAGTTGATTCAGACAAAGGTAGGTAGGCAGCCGCAACCGCTACTTCATCATCATTGATAATCACGGCCCCATCGTGCAAGGGGGTATTTGGAATAAAGATATTAATCAAGAGCTGGCCAGTTACCTTGGCATCCAAGTGAATTCCAGTCTTGATGTATTCTTCCAGGCTGTCTTTTCCATTAATCGTAATCAAAGCCCCAATTCGACGCTTTGACATGTATTCTAAGGCCATGTCCAAACCAGCAATCAATTCCCGGGCTTGCTCATTATCCAAGTGTTGGCGACGGACAGTTAGCCGCCGACCCAAGTTTTCTAACCCACGCCGGATTTCTTGTTGGAAGATGACAACCAAGGCAATTGGCGCCCAGGTAATCAACTGGTCCATCAACCAAGAAACCACGACCAGGCCAACTGACCAGGCGATGACCTTGATTAAGATGACAGCCCCGACCCCTAGCAAGATTTGCAAGGCCCGAGTCCCTTCCACAAAGGTAATCACCTTGTATAACAAGAACCAGATAATCAAGATATCTAGTACGTGGACCAGGTTGTTACTGGTCATGTATGCCCAAATTCCCATTTTTTACTCCTCGTTGCGGCCAACTAAAGTCCTAGTTTCCGCATAGTTTATTACTTGTCTTAAGTTAATGCTTGTCTGCCGGCTAATCCGCTTTTGCTCATAGAGCTGCTGGACAAAGTCGCGCTCGGCATTCAAAGCCTTCAACTCCAACTCCAAACGGAGCTGATCGTCTGCTTCTCTCTGGTCAAACGATGAGACCTGCTTGGTCTTTTCGATTTGGTACCGGTAGACCACAATTAAATTATACGCCTCTTGGCGTAAAATGCGGTACATTACCGTGTCACCGAGCTGGTCTGCCACATAATCTGACAAAGCCTTAATCCCGGCCTTATACATTTCCCGGGTGGCGTGGCCCGATTCTTCATGTACCGTGTCTGAATCTTGGTCAGATAACCAAATTCCTAAATCAGCCCGAATTCGGCGGTAAAGCCACTTAATTTGCCTTCTGGCAAAGATATCACGGTTAGCGGCCAAATCGACTTCCTGCTGGTCCAACCGCCGTTTTTGCAAAGTATAAGTAATCAGCGCGATTTCTTCATCTGCCAAAAGTTGTTGGAGGCGGTCCCGCTGGGCCCGCAAGGCAACTTCTTGCAGTTCTAAGTCAATTTCACTCGTGTAATCCTGCTGGTCAGGATCCATTTTAACCGTCCGCCGTAACTGCCGGACGACTTTTTGCCGGCCCGCGATTAACTCATGGATAATCAAACGGTTATCTTCCGTTTGTAAGTCTCGGAGCTGTTGGATACCCACCCGGGCCAGCCACAGTCGAGCCTTTTTCTCACTGACATCGGCTTGATGGTGGTCAACGGCATCCTTGTCGACTTCCGTTGCTCCTTCCGGCTGAGTAAAGTCGTGGCTCAGCTTTTGCTTGCTAATAATTGGCAGCATAATGGCGGCTGCTAACAAGGAAAAGACCACCACGACGGCCGCAATAAAGATTACCAAGTCTCGGCCAACAAAGGCCTGGCCCCGGTTGGTTGTTAACGGAATTGTTAAGACAGCGGCCATCGTCACTGCCCCACGGACACCCGTCAAGCCTGACACCACCGCCGATTTAAAAGAGGCTTGGCGGTGGTGGTGGCGGAATTTTTGACCAATTTGAATGCCGTAGGCCCACAAAACCCGGACCATAAAGATCACAAACCAAACTAGCAGACCATAACCAACCGCTTCCAAGTTGGAAATGTTGGTATCAACTAAGATGTTGCGGAGGGCATTTGGCAAAGTGACCCCAAGTAAGACAAAAATCAAACCGTTTAAGACATAAACAATTACTTCCCAGCTATGGACCGAGACGATTGTTGCTTCGGCCGACAAGAGGCCAACATGGCGGTCGTTTAAGAGCTTAGCGGTAATCCCACCCGTTACAACGGCAATCAGGCCAGAAGCGTGCAACGGCATTTCCGCAATCCAGTAAATCACAAAGGGCATCAAGACCGTAATAACGGTGTAAAAGACCACATCGGCTAAACCGAAACGGGAAACCGAGTCACGAATCCAAATAATTAAGGCCCCGACTAAGACCCCAATCGCAATTCCTGCTAAGGTCATCCAGGCAAAATTCAGCAAGGCATCGGTCAGCACAAAGGACCCTGCCACGACAGCCTTAATTGCCGTGTTAAAAGAAACCAAGCCAGTGGCGTCGTTAACCAGGCTTTCACCAGTCACAGTGTGCAAGAGGCTCTCTGGTAATTTGACCCGCTTAGCAATCCCTTGAACAGCGACTGGGTCAGTCGGTGACAAGACGGCCGCCAAGGCGAAGGAAACCGTCAAAGGCAGTGATGGGATCAACCAGTAAATGGCAAAGCCACCAATCACAGTCGTTAGTAAGACCAACAAAATAGCGTTGGCCAAAATTGGCACTCGGAGTTCCCAGAGTTCTCGCTTCGGAAAGTGCCAGGCATCGTTAAATAAAATTGGTGCGACAAAGAGCATCATAAACCAATGGGAATCGACTTCGACGTAGGTTTTGGCGACAACTGCCAAGAAAAAGCCAATTAAAATTTGAAATAATGAAACCGGAATTACCGGCACAAAGTGCGAGATGATGCTAGAAACAGCCACTCCCGTCACTAAAACAATCATTAGTTCGATTATATCCATCGGTTAACGGTCTCCTATAATGCGGACTTCAGGTTCTAGGTGAACTTGGAATTCTTGGAAAACTTTATCTTGGACCAGGTGAATCAAATCTTCATAGTCATTACCGGTTCCTTGATCAAAGTTGACCATGAAACCAGCGTGTTTTTTAGACACTTGGACGCCCCCAACGCTGGTCCCTTGCAAGCCAGAATCCATGATTAGCTTACCGGCAAAGTGCCCGGTTGGTCGCTTAAAAACCGACCCATTCGACGGGAAGGACAGCGGCTGCTTGCTAGCACGGGCGTAGTTGAATTGGTCCATCTTCTCTTGGATGGCCTCCTGCTTTCCCTCTGCCAAATCAAAACGGGCCTCGATTACGACCCCGCTGTTTTCTTGGAAGACAGACTGGCGGTAACCAAAGTCCAATTCATCTTTTGTAAAGGTTTGAATTGAAAGGTCTGGCATCACGGCAGTAACAGAGGTCACCACCATATCGGCCTGGCCACCGTAGGCTCCAGCGTTCATAAAGACCGCCCCACCAATAGAGCCAGGAATTCCCGCGGCCCATTCTAAGCCAGTCAGCCCCCTTTCTTGGGCAACGGCTGCCAGCCAAATAATGTCGGCACCGGCTTCAGCAATTAACGCCGTCCCCTCTTGTTTGATATCACGGAGTTCTGTCGTAATAATCACTAACCCGCGCAAGCCCCCGGAACGAACAACCAGGTTCGATAGCCGGCCGAAAACATGGACAGGTAAGTCTTCCTGCTTAGCCCAAGCTAACAAGTCCTGTAGCTCAGCCATCGTCTGCGGCCGAGCCAAGTAGTCAGCCACCCCACCCGCTTGGGTGTAGGCATATGGTGCAATCTTTTGTTGTTCAAGCATCTTAGGCTTAGCTACTGACATGACATTCTCCATTAATATCCTATTATTTCTATCATAACAAATTTTACAGTCTTCATATGAAGAAAAAAGACGGCCGTCGGTTTTCCCTAGCAAATCCTAGGCCCCCTTGGTCGTCTTTTTCAATGATTATATCCTTTTATCAACAATAATAAAGCAAAACTGGTACTTAGCCACGGTACTTCTTGCCCATCCCCGCCAAGAGCTTACGCAAGTAACGGTCACCAGCTTCACGGTAGTTACGATGGTCAGGCCGGCGCAAGATTGCTGACAGTTCCCCATTTGAAATCTGGTCGCCTGCCAAGGCAAATAAAGCCTGAATATCATCCGATGTATAGGACATGGCAATCTTAATCTTCTTAATCGCCACATTGTTCACCAAAGTTGGATGGGTAATGTCAAAAGTTGGTGGCACTACCTGGCCATCCTTATCAGTTCGCTGCCCCCGCTTTGAAATCACTAAGCCATTTAAAAAGCCTTCCAAATTATGGGCAGACAAAGCCTGGTCAGGCTTTTCATCATCAGCCTGCTTGGTCAAAATCCGGTCCAAGTCAGATTGAGAAACCTTGATACCGCCAAAGGCAAAGATCTCGACGATTTCTTTATTTTGCAAGCCGAGTGCATAGCGCAAGCGGATAATAATATCGTTGTAATTCATTCCAATTCCTTCCAAAAGGCTCGCCCTAAAATGGGTGAGTATCATAGCTTTGCCAAGACTCATGCGAGTCTTGGATCCGCTTAAACATTCGTTCCATTTCCGTTAAAGTAAATGAAATTAACACTGGCCGACCATGCGGGCAGTTATAAGGATTTTCAGCCGTTTTCAGGTCTGCTAATAGTTGCTTGGCTTCCTGGTCTGAAATATGCCAGTTGGCCTTAATCGCCCGCTTACATGACATCATAATCGCAGCCTTCTCACGAAAGGCAGCCACGGTTAACTTACCATCTTGTAAGATCCAATCAACCATCTCGCGGATGGTACTTTCGACCTGGTCACTGGGAATCCAGGCTGGGTGTTCATAGACCGCCAAAGTATTTGGTCCAAATTCTTCCAAATGCAAACCAAGGTCTTGCAAGGCGTCCTGGTAGTCATCAATCTTTAACAGGTCCGCTGCCGGATATGACAGCATTAGTGGTGTCAGTAACTGTTGTTGGTCGCCCCCGACTTGGCCAACCGCTACCCGGAAGTGTTCATAATTTAACCGTTCCTGGGCAGCATGCTGATCGATGAAGTACAAGTGGTCTTGGTCTTGGGCAAACAAAAAGGTCCCGTGCATTTGGCCAATGTAATCCAAAGTTGGGAAGCTGTTTTCCTCAGCAACTTGGTCGTTTAAGTCTAAGTCCTGGTTAACCGGCTTTGATGCTGGCGTAACTGGTTGGGGCTCAGTACTAGTACCTTGGTCCCCTAGCAGACCACTATCGTGGTCACTTTCAGCCAAGTAGTCCGTTAAGTCGGCCTGCGCCGCTTCATTCGAAGTCCCATAGTCTGCCACCGGCTCGGCAACTTGGTTATTTAAGTCAATCGAACCAGCAGTCTCACCATCAACTTCATCAGCCGCAAAAATGGGCTGGTAGTCTTCCTGCTCATACCGACTAGCAAAGTCCTGTAAGACAGACTGGCCCAATTGGCTTTCCTTTTCGACCAAAACTTCTTGCCCAGTGACCGGCACTTGGTCCAAGTCAGCAGAAACCGTCTGTGGTTCTGGGGCCTGGTTAGCAGCTTCTTTGGCTTGTTCAGCCGCAGCTCGCCGTTCCTTATCCCCGTTCAAATTATCCAAGGCGCTCGGAATCAAGTTTTCTTCGCTCAACCGGTCGCGGATGACGGCAGTAATCAACTCGGTTAATTCATCTTCTTCCGTCAAGCGGATCTCAGCCTTTTGGGGGTGAACATTCACATCAACCAAAAGTGGGTCCAAGTCAATGTTAATCGCCCCAATTGGGAAACGGCCAACCATTAACTTGGAGCCATAACCATTAATGACCGCATTTGAAACCGAAAAGTTTTTAACAAAGCGGTGGTTCACGAAAACGGCCAGATAAGACCGAGAAGACCGGGTTACTTCTGGCAATGACAAATAGCCCTTGATTTGAAAATGTTCCGACTCGCCAGCAAAGCCAACCATCTTTTCCGCAGTATGGCGGTCATAGACAGTGGCCAAGACCTGGCGGAGGTCGCCGTTTCCAGCAGTCTTCGTATAAGTCTTCCCATTATTCGACAAAGAAATTGCTACTTCGGGGTGGGCCATTGCCAAATGGTTCACTGTCTCAATGACATCCGACAGTTCTGACCGTTCAGACTTCAAGTACTTCAACCGGGCTGGCGTGTTGTAAAACAGGGACCGGACGGAAACGGAAGTTCCAAACCGGCCAGCAGCCGGACCAGACTGCAAGACTTCGCCACCCTGGATTTGGTAGGCGAAGCCCGTCTCAGCATCCTGGGTCCGGGTCTGTAAGGTCACATCAGCGACAGAGGCAATCGACGGCAAGGCTTCCCCTCGAAAGCCTAGGGTCATGACGTTAAAGAGGTCATGACGGTCAGTAATCTTGGAAGTCGCATGGCGGATGAAGGCGGTTGGAACCTGGTCGGCCTCAATCCCCTCGCCGTTATCAATCACCTTAATCAGGTCAAGGCCACTCTTTTCCAAGACAACATCGACTTGGTGGGCGTGGGCGTCAATCGCGTTTTCTAGCAGTTCCTTCACAACCGAACTCGGCCGTTCAATCACTTCCCCCGCGGCAATCTGGTTGGCAAGGAGGTCTGGTAACTCATGAATCTTGGCCATCGGCTGACCTCATTTCTTGGAGCTTGGCAACTAAGTTTAGGGCTGCCAGTGGGGTTAATTGGTTCAAATTGGTCTGGTCCAACTTGTCTAAGACCTTCTGGTCGGTTGTTGATAATTCGGCAACCGGCGCCGGCTTTTCACCAGCAATTTCAAAGAGTGGTAAGTCTTCAGCCATCCCGTCAGTTGGACGAGGAGCATTATTGACCTTGGTATAAGTTTGGCCTGTGCCACCCTGGCCTCCTGCTGCTGTCACCTCTTTCAAAGCTTCTTCGTTGCCATGGGCTTCCAAGGCTGCCAAAATTATATCAGCATTTTTCAACAAAGACTTTGGCAAGCCAGCCAAGGCAGCCACCTGGATTCCATAAGACCGGTCAGCGGCCCCAGCTTGGACTTGGTGTAAGAAGTGCAACTTCCCATCATCGGTTAGCTGGGCACCAACGTGGACATTTTGAATAGCTGGGTGTGACTCAGCCAGAGCAGTCAATTCATGGTAATGGGTCGCAAAAATTGTTGTGGCATGGAGGCTCTGATCTAAGTACTCGATAATTGCCTGGGCCAAAGCCATCCCATCATAAGTCGCTGTTCCCCGGCCTAACTCGTCAAATAAAATCAAGGACTGGGCAGTCGCCTTTTGCAAAGCCAGGTTGGCTTCAGCCATTTCGACCATGAAGGTTGACCGGCCGTTCACCAAGTCGTCGTTGGCCCCAATCCGGGTAAAGATTTGGTCAAAGATTGGCAAATTGGCCTCATCAGCTGGGACAAAGGCCCCCATTTGAGCCATCAAAACAACCAAGGCCATCTGGCGCATATAAGTCGACTTTCCAGCCATGTTCGGACCGGTCACCAATTGGATCTTCGTCTGGTCGTCAAAGTGAACATCATTGGCGACATATTCGCCAGGGCCAAGCAAGGATTCAATCACAGGGTGACGGCCCTGAACAATCTGCAAAGCCCGGCTACCATCGGTATGGAAGTTTGGCTTAGTAAAGTGGCGGTTTTCGGCCACATCAGCCAAAGCAGCTAGGACATCTAAACGGGCCAAGTGGCCAGCTAAAGTCTGCAAGCGGGTAATCTGGTCTTTCACCGTTTGCCGGACTTCTAAGAACAAGTCATACTCCCGGTCAAACCGCTTGGTCTGCGCCGCAAAAATCAAGTCTTCATGTTCCTTTAGTTCCGGTGTCGTAAACCGTTCTGCATTTGTCAAAGTCTGCTTACGGTGGTAACGGCCCTCTTCTAATTTGTCCAAGTTAACCTTAGTCACTTCAATAAAGTAGCCAAAGTTCTTGTTGTACTTAACCTTTAAATTATTAATCCCAGTCGCTTCTTGCTCTTGCTTTTGATAGTCAGCCAACCACTGCTGGTTGTCGGCCAAGGCCTGGTTATAGGAATCAACCTGGTCATCGTAGCCAGGACGGATTAAGTCGCCATCACGAACTGAAATTGGTGGGTCTGGCACAATCGCCTGGTCAATTAAAGTTGCCAAGTCAAAGAGCGGGTCAATTTCCTTCCCGGCCCCCTGCAAGATTGGGTTCTCGGCCGTTGTTAAAGCCCCCTGCAAATCAGGCACGGCCTGCAAAGACCGCTTCAATTGAACTAAGTCACGGGCGTTCAAAGTCCCCAAAGCCGCCTTGGCAGCCAAACGTTCCAAGTCGTAAACAAACTTCAATTGGTCTTGGACCCGACCGCGGGTAAAGAAGTCATCCTTAAAAGCAGCGACGGCATCTTGCCGTCCCTGAATCGCCTTTAAGTCTTTCAACGGCTTAATCAGCCACTGCTTTAATAACCGACCACCCATGGCTGTCTTGGTTTCATCCAAGAGGGCAAACAGTGAACCAGCCTTTTGCTTTGTTCGAGCATTTTCTACCAAGTCTAAGTTCACCCGGGTTACCTGGTTAAAGACCAGGTATGCCTGCCGTTCATAGGTTTGAACCGGCATAATGTGGTCCAAGGACCGTTTTTGGGTGTCAAAGAGATATTGGAGCAAGTAGCCCGTCACCTTTTGCCCAGCAACATTCTTTAAATCCTGGGTCAAATACGAAATCGTTGATGATTGGTCATAATCGGCTTGGAAAGACACCACCAAGCCCTTTTGACCAACGGCATCTGCCAAAGTTGGGCTGGACCAGTCGCCAGACTTTGGCAAAACAACTTCCTTAACTTCCAAAGCTCCCAATTCATCGATAACGGCTGCTTGGTCGGCTAATTCTGTTTCTTTTAGTTCCCCGGTTGAAAGGTCAATATAGGCCAAGGCAAAGGCTGCTTGGTCCGCATCCCCCGGCTTTGAGCCCGTTGCAACCACCGCTGCCAAAAAGTTATTGTCCTTGCCATCACCAGCCTTCGCTGACAGTTTAGTTCCGGGCGTAATCAACTGGACGACATCACGCTTAACCATCCCCTTGGCTGTGGCTGGATCTTCCATTTGCTCAACAATGGCAACCTTGTGACCAGCATCAACTAAGATATCGATATAAGTCGAAACAGCATGGTGAGGGATTCCCGCCATTGGGATTGGGTTTTCAGAATTTTTATTCCGCGCCGTCAGGGTCAATTCCAAAATTTTAGCACCCTCAACCGCATCATTTTCAAAGAGCTCGTAAAAATCGCCCATGCGATAGAAAACAAAGGCATCGGGGTATTGGTCTTTAATCTGGTGGTACTGCACCATCATTGGGGTTTGTTCAGCAGTTGCCATGGATGGCCCTCCTTATTTTTCATCAGGGAAGTATACTAATCTTTCCAGTTGGTCAAAAGAAAACGAGATTGAAACATCAATTTTAGGTAAATAGTTATTTAACTCGGCTAAGTTTTTATAGGTGACTTGGAACAACATTTCACCCTTAAACTTAGTTCCGACTTCCATATAGCCTGGTAAATCTTGACTTTCAGGCCCAAAGGAGTGAAATTCTGTTCCCGAAAAACCATTATCATCAACTAAAGCTGCGGCACCGATTGCATAATCACCTAGCTCCCAGGATGCACCACGAAAATATTGGTCAGTCTCCCAGTCAATAAATTTCAACTGTGAAAAATCTGTGTCTGACTTCAAAGATAGTTCATCAATATTATCATTTTCTGAAAGAATTGGTCTTAAAATAAACGCCTTCTCAATAGTCTGCGAAATTCGTTCCAACATCTCTCGATTAGCCTTCTCAGTCACATCTAGAAATTCGAATTCAATTTTTCGACCATTAACTTCAAGCCAAAAATCAGCGAATGGTAAGGACAACTTAGTTTGCATCAATCGTTTCCAATCAATAACAAAGACCCGCTTGTCGACTGACAACCAGGCCTCTGCCAGTTTTATTTTAAGTATTGTTGGTTGGTGCTAGTGATTGTAACCATCAAAAGCCTCCAATCACATTAGACGAAACCAACTCGAAAAAATTACAAGATTTCTAAAAAATAATTATACCTTCTTAAAGGCCGTGACTGCTTCCACGTGCGTTGTCTGTGGGAACTGGTCGACCGGCTGGACTTCGCTATCAAAGACATAGCCTTGTTCCAGCAGTAGTTCAGCATCGCGGGCCATCGTGGCCGGGTTACATGAAATGTAAACAACCCGCTTTGGTCCCATGGCCCCAACTGCCTCAATAAATTCAGGGGTCAAACCCTTCCGGGGTGGGTCAACGAAGACGACGTCGGCCTGTAAGCCAGCTTCCGCCCAGTCCCTCATTTGACTAGGGGCATCTGCAGCAACAAAGTCCGCATTCGTCACATCGTTCAGCTGAGCGTTTTCCTTGGCATCAGCAATCGCCGCTTCCACCACTTCAACTCCGTAAACCTTTTTTACATCATCAGCGACCGTCAAAGCAATCGTTCCGATTCCACAATAAGCATCAATCACGACGTCAGTAGACTTCAAATTAGCCTTTTCTTTGGCGAGCTGGTAAAGCTTAGCTGTCGTGGTCGGGTTAACCTGGTAGAAGGAATTAGGGCCAATTAGGTACTTCTTACCCAATAAAACATCTTCAATCGCTGGTTCACCCCACAACAAGGTGTTTTTCCGACCCATAATCACATTTGTTTGGGCAGAATTGACATTTTGGACAACCGACTTTAAAGCAGGCAGTTGGTCCTTTAGCTTTTCAACCAAAATTTCTGCTTGCGGCAACTTCTTAGTCTTCGTCACTATCACGACCATTAGTTCACCAGATGCTTGACCATAGCGGGCCATTACATGGCGGACAACACCTCGGTCAGACTCCTCATCATAAGCTGAAATCCCCAGTTCTTGCAAAACGTCCCGGGTCACCCGGACTGCTTCATCAACAGCTGGGTGCTGGATGTAAAAGGAATCAGTTGGGATCAGCTTGTGGGAACCCCGCCGGAAAAAGCCGGTTTCTAACCGACCGTCAACCATCCGGGCTGGCACTTGGGCCTTGTTCCGGTAATGGGTCGGGTCATCCATCCCGATTGTTGGAGCGACCGTCACATCCAACTTAGCCTTTTTGAAAAGCTCTTTTACTTGAGACTGTTTCCACTTCAATTGGGCGGGATAAGCCAAATTTGCCAATGGAGCAATTCCAGTCGTTAAGGCTAACTGGTCAGTTAATTCAACCCGGTCAGCCGATTCTTCCAATAAGGTCTTCACCCGGGCAAAGCCGTAGTTTTTCAAGACCTTGGTTACTTGGATGTCAGCCTTTTCACCTGGCAAGGCATTGGCAACAAACAATGGGAAGCCATCAACTTTGGCAACCCCGAGGCCTTGGTAGGTCAGGTCAATAATATCGGCCGTAACAACTTCATTTTTATGAACAGGGGCCTTTTTTTTAATTTCACGGTTGGCTTTGGCCATGGATAAAAACCTTAGTCTTTCTTACTTTTTACTATCTTCTTTAGTTGGATCTTCATGACTGGCTTCAATCGCCTCAACCTGTTCAACGAACTGTTCTTGAATCTTGGCATTAGTCATATCCTTTTCAAGGATTGACCGGTCGGCGACGAATTCAATGTGCCGTTCCAGGTTTTCAAAGGTCATTGGGGCATCGCCCCCATATTCCCCGTCCAAGTTGACCTTGATTGGGTCCTGATCTTGGGGCGTAATCGTCACTTTCGAAGTCTTCTTATAAATTAATTGCGGGTTGTTGATGTGAGTCCCACCATTTAGCACCTGGGCAGCCATCTGAGTGATTTGCCAGAGGTTGGCCCCCTTTACAATCAACAGGGTAAACTTTCCGTCATCTAATTTGGCATCGGGAACGATTGATTCAAAGCCACCAACCGAGTTGGTTAGCGCCAAGAAAATCATTGAAATATCACCATCGTACTCACCATCGTCAAAAGTAACCTTGGCCTTGACCTGTTCCAACCGGGTCAAGAGTTCAGCCCCCTTGACCAAGTAGGCCAGGTAACCATACAAGGACTTCATTGCTGATGGGACGCCATAGGTAACCTCTGACAAAGTTCCCAAAGCGGCAATGTTCATAAAGTAGTGGGCATCTTTTGGCGCTACTTCTAAGCCGTCTTCATCAACCGTTGAACCAGCAGCGGAAACCCGACCAATGTCCATTTTGATGGACTGGCCCTTCAAAATCACCTTAGCAGCTTCCAAAGGATCATCGCGGGAGACCTTCAAGGCTCGGGCATAGTCATTGGTTGTTCCGGCCGGAATAATCGCCATCTTAGGGCGACTATCCAAGGGGGCAATCCCATTGACAACTTCGTTAATCGTCCCATCTCCACCAACGGCAACAATCAAGTTAAAGCCATCCAAGGCAGCCCGCCTAGCTTCTTTTTGGGCGGACAGGGGCTCCGCCGTCGTGGCAAAGGCCGAGGTTTCATAACCAGCCTGTTCATAAACGTCTAAAATGGCCAGCATTTCCCGCTTAGCCGCTTCTCGTCCAGAAGTTGGATTATAAATAACTCGTGCTCTTCTCATAACTCTTTTTCAAACAGGGTTTGACCCTTGTCCCCTTCCCAATTTCTTATATGTATGCGCCACCTGCTCTAAACTTCAGGTGGCGACTCTAAGCTAAGCAAGCAGGACGCCTGCTTAACCCCTATTTTAAAAACCGTATATCAAACCAAGGTTAACGGTTGTTTAATTCTGCCATCAATAACTTGTTCAAAACACCAGGATTGGCCTGGCCCTTGGACTTCTTCATCAATTGTCCGATTAAGAAACCAACAGCCCGGTCCTTTCCACCCTTAAAGTCTTCAATTGACTGTGGGTTAGCATCCAAAACTTCGTTAATCCAAGGGGTCAAAACGGCTGGGTCAGAAATCTGAACCAAACCTTGGTCCTTGGCATAGGCTTCCGGTTCTTCACCTTCCATAATGGCTTCGAAGACCTTCTTGGCTTGCTTGGTTGAAATCGTGCCATCTTCAATCAACTTCACCATCCCGGCCAAGTTGGCTGGGGTTAATTTAGTATCTTGAAGCTCAACCTGGTTCTTGTTCAAATAAGCGTTAACATCACCAATCAAGTAGTTGGCAACCCGCTTAGCAGCGGCTGATGAGTCGGCCCCGTTAGCCACCGCTTCATCAAAGAAGTTAGCCATTGCCAGAGTCTGGGTCAAGACTTCGGCGTCATACTGTTCCAAACCAAGGTCGGCCACATAGGCCTTTTGCCGGTCAATGGCTGACTTAGGCAAGTTTTCCTGAACCCGGTCAATCCAAGCCTGGTCGATTTGAATTGGTGACAAGTCTGGTTCTGGGAAGTAGCGGTAGTCATCCGCAACTTCCTTCACCCGCATCAAAATTGTTGACTTGGTTGGTTCGTCATAACGGCGGGTTTCTTGACGGACCTTACCACCAGAACGGATTACTTGGGCCTGGCGCTTTTCTTCAAATTGCAAGGCTGATTGGACGTAGTGGAATGAGTTAATGTTCTTCATTTCCACCCGGGTACCATAGGTATCGGACCCGTAAGGACGCAAGGAAATGTTAACATCGGCCCGCATCTGTCCTTCTTGCATCTTGGCTTCCGAAACACCAGTAAACAAGATTACCCGGCGGAGTTGCTCCAAATAAGCATAGGCTTCTTCAGGAGAGGCCAAGTCCGGCTTGGAAACAATTTCGACCAGCGGTGTTCCCTGCCGGTTCAAGTCGACGTATGAATAGCCGTCATCCCCGTGGGTGTTTTTTCCGGCATCTTCTTCGACGTGGAGTTCTTCGATACCAATCCGCTTAACAGACCCATCTGGCAAATTCACATCCAAGTAGCCATTGCGAGCTAGTGGAGTTTGCTGCTGAGTGGTCTGGTATGACTTTGGGTTATCCGGGTAAACGTAGTTCTTCCGGTCCCAACGGATTTCTTCAGTGATATCAGCGTGCAAGGCCAAAGCAACCCGCATCCCGTAATCAATGGCACCCTTGTTGGCAACCGGCAAGACCCCTGGGTAACCCCAGTCGATCACGTTGGTGTTTTGGTTCGGTGCATCGCCGTAGTGGACTGGTGATGGTGACAGCAACTTGGAGTTGGTCTGCATTTCAACGTGGACTTCTAATCCGATGGTTGTTTCAAAGTTTTGATTTGCCATGACTTTCTCCTTAATACTTGCTGGCGACCGCTGGGTGCTGGTCGTTAAAGTTGTTAGCCTGTTCAAAGGCGTAAGCGACTTGGTAAACAGTGGCTTCATCGAAGGCCTTACCGATTACCTGCATTCCGATTGGCAAACCGCCATTAAAGCCAGCGTTGACTGACATTGATGGCAAACCAGCCAAGTTGGTTGGGATGGTCAAGGCATCACCCAAGTACATTGTCTTAGGGTCGTCGATTTCTTCCCCCATGCCATAAGGTTGCGTTGGTGTGGTTGGACCGACGATAATGTCGTAGTCCGCAAAGACCTTGTTGAAGTCTTCAATAATCAATGTCCGGATTTGAGCGGCCTTCTTGAAGAAAGCATCATAGGCCCCGGCTGACAGAGAATAAGTTCCCAGCATAATCCGGCGCTTGACTTCGTCCCCAAAGCCTTCCGTGCGCGTCTTCTTATAAACTTCTTCCAAAGACTTGGCATCGTCAGCTCGGAAACCGTAACGAATACCGTCATAACGTTGCAAGTTTGAAGAGGCTTCTGACGACATCAAGATGTAGTAAGCAGCAATCCCATACTTAGTATGTGGCAATGATACTGTTTCAACCTTGGCACCCATGCCTTCGAGTTGAGCAACTGCCGCCTTAACTTGGGTAGCGACTTCTTCTGCAATTCCTTCTTCGAAAAATTCAGCAGGAACAGCGACTTTCATACCCTTGATGTCCTGACCTAATTTGGCAGTGAAGTCCGGCACTTCCCCTTCAACTGAAGTGGAGTCACGTTCGTCAAAACCGGCAATGGCGTTTAGGACCAAGGCGTTATCGCGGACGTTGCGGGTGAGCGGACCAATTTGGTCTAATGATGAAGCCATGGCAAAAAGACCAAAGCGAGAAACCCGGCCGTAAGTTGGCTTCATACCGGCCAAACCATTAAAGGCGGCTGGCTGGCGGATTGATCCCCCAGTATCAGAACCAAGGGCATATGGTACTTGTCCAGCAGCAACCGCCGCCGCAGACCCACCAGATGACCCACCAGGAACCTTGGTATAGTCCCAGGCATTCTTAGTTTGCTTGTAGTATGAAGTTTCAGATGACCCACCCATGGCGAATTCATCCATGTTGGCTTTTCCAACAATCACAGCACCAGCGGCCTTTAACTTCTTGGTAACCGTCGCATCGTAAACGGGCATAAAGCCAGACAAAATCTTGGAAGCACCAGTCGTTTCCAGTCCTTCAGTTGAAATGTTATCTTTGATAGCCATTGGAATCCCAGCCAATGGGTTTGAAAAGTCACCCTTTTCATCAATTTCACGGGCCTGGGCCAAGGCTGATTCTTCGTGCAAACGAACAAAGGCTTGCAAGTCGTCGTCAGTGGCAGCAATGTTGGCCAAGGTTTCCTTGGTCAACTCTTCTGAGGTAATTTGACCATCGACCAAAGCTTGGTGAAGGTCAGACAAGTTGGTCTTAAAGTAGTTATAAGTCATTGTCTGTTAGTCCTCCCCGTGCAAAATTGCAGGAACTTTAATCAAGTCAGCTGCTTCGTCTGGTGCTTGACCCAAAAGGGCCTTCTTTTCATTCCAATTATCAGCGACGTCTTCGCGTAAGTGGTTGACGTTTGGTGTGACTGAAAAAGTTGGCTTAACATTGGTCGTATCGACCTCCGCCATCGTTTCACACATTGAAACGATTTCCTGTAATTGCCCAGTGAAGTGCTCTAATTCCTTGTCGGAAAATTCCAACTTGGCCAAGTCAGCGACGTGAGCGACTTCTTCTTTTGAAATTGATGTTGCCATGAGGTCACCTGCATGGTAAAAACGGTTTTACCACGGCTATCCTTTCCTATCTAGTTACTATTTTATTCTACCATATGAAGTTGTCATTTCTGGGTCAAAGTCAGAAAATCTCCCCTGATTTCACGGACAAATTCAGGCCCTTTGTCGGACTCATTTGTCAGCCTTGCTTTTTAGCCAAAAACCCGTATAATTAAGCATGTTGTCAAAACAACTGTCCAAGTCCTTAGATTGGAGTCTCACCGTCTTCTTTCTCAGCACTTGGAGACATTTAAGAAAGGTGGAAATGATTATGGCCCTTACACAAGAACGTAAGAACGAAATCATGAAGGAATATGCCCGCCACGAAGGCGATACTGGTTCAGTGGAAGTTCAAGTTGCAGTTTTGACTGCCGACATTAACGAATTGAACGCCCACATGGAAATGCACAAGCATGATTTTCACTCACAACGTGGTCTTTTAAAGAAGATCGGTCGTCGTCGTAACTTGCTCCGTTACCTCCGTGGTACGGATGTTCCTCGTTACCGTGAATTAATCAAGCGCTTAGGTTTGCGCCGTTAAGCTTTGCTTTTCAAAAACTGGAATCTAATTTAAGGAGACAGACATATGCCTATCATTGAATCATCAATTCAACGGGTTCGTTTGAGCAACAAGCAACACGACCGCAACGAACCTCAAAAGTCAGCTTACCGCACTGCCGTTAAGCGCTTCTTGAAGGCTGCTCAAGCTGGTTCTGCTGATGCTGCTGACTTGTACAAGGAAGCTTCTTCAGCAATTGACCACGCTTACTCAAAGGGCTTGATCAAGAAGAACAAGGCTTCTCGTCAAAAGTCACGTTTGGCTAAGTACGTGAAGTAATTCAAAATTGATAAACGAAACCCCCGCTACTCGAATGAGTGGCGGGGGTTTTTGTGTGAAAAGAAATCCTATCGGTTAACTGATTTGACTGCTTTTTGACTGTCTAACTCTTTAGCCATGCTATCTGGTAAAACATAGGTTGCTTGAATCATTTCGTTAATCGTAGCGGACTGTTTTAACTTTGCTAAATCTGATTCGGTAAATCGCTTAACCTTTATACCTTGATAAATTTTACGTGTCATAAGCTCTTCCTCTCTTCTCTATTCATAATAACTACTCTCTTTGGCCCAATCAATAAAAAATTAACAATAATTTAAATTAAGTCGTTTTATTATACATTTATTTAAAATATATATTATAAGTGAAATTTCGTGTTAAAATCCAACTAAAAAAAGAGCTCAACAAATCGTTGAGCCCTTTTAAGATTCTTATTTTTAGACACGTCCTGCAAAGGATGGTGCCCAACCCTTAGAGATGGTTTGAATCTGAACGGTTTCCCCTTCTTGTGGAGCCGCAATAAACTGGTTGTTACCCAAGTAGATGGCAACGTGGTAAGTTGCGCCATGGTTTCCCCAGAAGAGTAAGTCACCAGGTTGGGCCTGGCTAACTGGAATCTGCGTTACCGCTGATTCTTCCGCAACTGTATAAGATGGGAAGTTGGTTGTCCGACCAGAGTGGTTTAGGACATAGGCCACAAAGCCAGAGCAGTCAAAACCAACAGATGGGTCTTTTCCACCCCAGACGTATGGCGTTCCAATCAATGACTTAGCCAAAGTCAACCAATTCGTTGTCGAAGCAGTTGAGGTTGACGTAGTGCTAGTCGTTGTCGTTGACGTGGTTTGAACAGCAACTGACTGACTCTGTGAAGTGCTTTGGCTAGCACTAACACTGGCACTAGTACTAGCAGCTGTCGATTGAGATGTGCTAGTAGAAGCACTTTGAGAGCTTGTCGTTGATGCTGTTTGACTAGTGGATGAGCTAGTTGACTGGGTCGAACTAGTTGTAGTACTTGCACTTAGTTGCAGCACTAGACCAGGGTGGATGTACTTGGATGAATCCAAGTTATTCCATGAAATAAGGTCAGCTAATGAAACATTGTTATTCTTAGCAATGGTCCACAAGTTGTCACCTGACTTCACAGTATAGGTCGCAGCTGTCTGAGTCGCAGAAGTAGCGCTAGTTGCAGTACTTGACGCTGTACTCGTTGAAGCTGTTGAAGTCGACGTGGTGCTCAAAGTCTGACCAACAAGGATCAAATTTTTATTTGAAATATTATTGATCTTAACCAGCTCATCAACGGTCATGTTGTGCGCCTTGGCGATACTAGTCAAAGTATCACCAGACTTAACCGTAATAGAGTCAGCATGGGCAACACCCTGGGCGCCAACAACAGAAACGGCCGCTCCCGCTGAAAACAGCAAAGAACGTTTCAAAAGATCTTTTTTTGAAATTTCCATAATCTATTTCCTTTCTTTTGATATCTAATTGATAAAAATATGGTCCGATTACCATACAACTCTATCATAGCAATATCAACGACAAAGAGAGGATAAGAATTGGTTAAGAAATGCTATCGCTAAGGGGGATAAGTGATAGTAGTGAGTGTAAAGATTGATTGGCAAACGAATTGTTATAATACGTCATCACTCAGTAAAAATGATGTTCACATTATGTATAAGAAATTACAAAAATATACATTTATCTTCTTTTGAACAAAAAATAGTCAATTTTCTTTATTCACACTAAATTTATATTTCATGAAATCTTCCGTATTGTATTTTACACTTGGATATAATAAATGTTTATGATCAATAAATAAAGGATAAAAAACATTATCTGGTTTCTCATAAACCCCAACAATACGAACTGATTGTTTGCCGCCTATTTGCCACCAAGTTAAGTCAGAATCTAATTTATCATAATCACTAAAATTATCTTTCAAAATTTTTTTAACAGTTTCCATGCCTGCTGAATCAATCTGATGCGAATGATTTAGCGGTGTTGCATGGGATTGTTCCTTAAATATCTTATCAGCATTCTTATATATTTCAGGGATTATTTCGTGAATAATCTCTGTGATAACCTTAGAAAAAGATTCTGAATTTTTATAAAAATTGGTAAAGTTATCCACCCTCATTGAATTTAGCCAATTATAATAACTTTTAAACGTAAATTCTGGATTAATCACCTTTTGATTGGGAACTCTTGGAGTAGGAACCTGTTGATTACTTTTTTTTGGTATCTTATTCTTTTTAGACATAGTTAACTTAATTGACTACCATAAAAGTCAAAAATAATTTTGTCATTAATCACCTCATCCATAGAAACTAAGGGTGTGTGATTACCACGAGCAATTTTCCAAGGAGCTTCTTGGTGAGTTAAATATTCTAATTGATCAGCACTTAAATCCCCATAAACTTCATAAACTTCTTCCAAAATATTTAAAGCATCAATATCTTTTATAGAACTTTTTTCAACATCTCTGTCTATGGCTTGATAACCAAAATGTTTGAATTCTTGATAAATATCTGGGTTAACAGGGCCGTGAACCCAAGCCTGAAATTCAGCTTCGAATAATTTATTATCTAATTCTTGAGAATTTTCATTCAAAAAAACAATTCCCCATGAATAAGCATAATACATTAATTTTTGTAATTTTTTAGGAGAAATTGGTTTTTCCTCTTCGTAACTTTTAGCAAGAAACCAATTCACAACATTATTTTTCTCTTCCAATACTTTTCTTACCATGTTTGCTCCTTTGCACAATAAATATTGTACTTGAATTAAGTATAACATCCTAATATTAAAGAACGAAAAACTATTTTAACATAAAATCAATAAAATTTTAAATCTAAATTTTATAATTATAACGATAAAATACAAAAGACCCACAACCTTCGTCGTGAGCCTTAAAATCAATATTTTACTTATTATCCAACACAATCCCCTTCAAACCGAAGTGAACATTATAACCCGCATTCGGGAACACATTTGATTGGTCAGCTGTAATTTCTTCCAAGCCAGAGCTAATTGAGAAAGAACGCTTAGGGTAATAGCTCAATGGCTGTACCTTAACAACCTTCTTTTTCTGACTAGCAGACAAAGAATCCAAGTATGCATAACGGTCTTTAATCGCTGCATTTGACTTGTATGCATCAACAGTTCCCAAGCCAGTCTTAACTAAACCAAGCAAGACCAGGATAGCAGCAAACGCGACTAACAAGTACTTTTCATATTGAATACGACCATCATTCAATTGCGCAATATTCAAAATCAATTGAACCAATGCAATAATTAATAAGACACTACCACCAAAGAATGACCGACCACCATCTTGGCCAAGTGGTGAAAATGACAAAGCGTAAATCGTTGCCATTCCAGCAAAGAACCACAATGTACTTTCGATTGATGCCTTCCAACCTGCTCGCCAAATATAGTAAACAGTCAGGACAAACAACACAACCA
Organism: Fructobacillus sp. ChS1-6f1-1-27; assembly: GCF_059579415.1. Taxonomy (NCBI): domain Bacteria; kingdom Bacillati; phylum Bacillota; class Bacilli; order Lactobacillales; family Lactobacillaceae; genus Fructobacillus; species Fructobacillus sp. ChS1-6f1-1-27. The sequence continues at coordinate 66,312 of NZ_JCAOER010000005.1, forward strand.
AAATCAACAAATAATGGTGATAAAGTGACTTAGTCGTAGCGATAAAGCCAGTCTTGAAGTGAGTGAAAGATGACTCTTCATACCATGAAGCTGGCATCGTCGCTCTTGTCCGGATTGCATTTCCTGGTGCCAGCACCAAGAAAGCATAACCAATGACATAGGTCACGACACTAAGTAACTGATTAACTGTCCACTTTAACTGCTTTTGATAACGACCTAAAGCCAAGTAAATCAAAACAACTAAGAGTCCACCACCAGAGGTATTTTCATTTGACCAGCCGGCCAAAATCCCAAGCAACGGCAACAAGTACCAAACCTTACTATCTGCTGCGTCCGATTGATGGAACCATTGGTAGAATGGCAAAACAAAGGTCAAAATCAAGACCGTCGTCATCAAGTAGTTCCCGGCACCAGCCCGCCAAAACATTGTTTGACCAATGGCTGAACCAAATAGCATCAACAAGCTAAATGATAACAACAAAACCATCCAACTATATGAAAACTGTTTCTTAGAATTACCCAAGTAAGTAATTAATGCAACTAGAGCTAATGACGCTAAAGTAATCAAGACACTGGTTACATACAAGTTTCCTGAGGCCAAAATCCGCCATAATGTTTGGCCAATGGCCCGGCCGTTCCAGTTCAGGTAATCACCTTTAGCTTGATTATACAAAGTCGTCAAAGTTTGGTGCTTTGAAATGTACAAATCATCATCAAACAACGGAGTATCAACGTTAATCAAAAAGAAAAAAACTGATAATAGCCCTGCCAACGACCAGTACAAATAATTCTTGGTTGTCTTCAACATGTTAACTTCTATCTCTTTTCATTAAAAACTTCTTATTACAACTTTTTAATTGTATCACAAAATCGAACACTTCCACTTTCTAGCAATATAAAAAGAAGCTAATTACTTAGCTTCTTTTTATGAATCAGTCATTCAATTGCAAATTCAACTGATCGACCGCCTGACGGCCACCAATCTTATTAACGTAAGTCAAAATATCCATCAGGGAAGCCCGGTAGCTACCAGAACCATCTTTACTGAAACTAAATGGTTGAATGGAACCAAGGCTATCGCCCATAATATACTGGTAAGTCGCAGTGACAGCACTAGTCCCCTGCCCCTGTACACTAACGGTAAAGGTTGGCTGGCTACCGCTTTGCTTGGTCATCACGATTCCCTTTGATTTTTGGCTAGCTAGTTGTTTCCAATTACTATCACCACGAGCCATCCCGTACAAAGCAATCATGCTATAGGCAGTTTGGTCACTTGAGCGGAAGTCATCTTCAGTCAAAGTATTAGCAGACGTTGTACTTTGTTGGTTAGACGACTGACTAGAACTAGCCTGTGAACTTGAACTACTGCTTGATGAGACCGCTGAATCAGTCTCGTCATTAGTGGCAGAACCACTGTAAGTCAAAGAGGAACTGCTAACTTTACTTGAATTAGTAGACTGCTTCTTTTGTTGGCTCACTTTTGGAAAGAAAAAGATATTATTGTCGGAATTAGCAAATACGGCCGTTGTTCCAACTGACAACACGGCCACCGCTGCTGTAATGGTTAGCAAAATCTTCTTGTTGGCCATGATTCTGCATGCTCCTTGTAATTTGAGATTATCGCATCACATCACCTCTCGGCTCGAGCAAAAAGCGTCGTCGATTAAATGTAACTCAATATGTCTAATATATCTTAAATATTAATAAATTACAATAATATGCCCACCAATTTCCTAAGAAATTTTAACAAAAAAGGAAGTGCCCAAGGCACTTCCTAAATACTATCAAGATTCAAGTTCCTCAATCTTCTCTTCCACCTTCTTAAAGATAAAGAGCTTACTCAAAACATAATTAGAAATAATCACAAAGATATTTTGAATACCATTCCAAATCAAATCGTTTTGGTGAAGAATATCGACACCGAAAGCTAAGATAAACCAACCAATTACACCCGTCACAATTCGGGCCAGGTAAAACTGCCAAACTTCACGGAATAACCCTTTCGCATCAGTAACCTTTGACTGAAAGACCCAAATCCGGTTGGTGATGTAAGCAAAGAAAACCGCGATAAACCATGAGGCAATATAGGCTGCCGAATAATTCCAGTGTAGACCTGTTGAAAACAGGGCATAACTGATAACGTTAACCACAAAAGTTGCCCCACCAAAGAACAAGTAAAGAATTGTTTCCTGGTATTGTTTAAAAAGTTCAATTAATTTTTTCATAATAAATTTAGTTAACCACTTCTAGATAAAAATTATTTTAAGCCACAGCCTTACTGGCCTTTTGCTTAGCAAGCACAAGGTAAGTAACATACAGATAAGCAACCAAGTACATCAAAGCCCAAATAGGCTTTGGCAAAAACGCAGTATGGGTTAAGTAATTAAGATAAGCCAATATAACAGCGAATTCTATCAACACTGTTGGCCATAGATATTTCTTAGGACGCCAAACTGATAGAGCAACCATTAACACTTCCACCACATAGCCATAGCGTTCATGCATTGCCGGTAAGAACATCACGCAAGTCCAGACAAACCACAACGCAATCAAAACATAGGTTTCATTCGTCATCGTCTTACCACGGTATTGGAAGAAGAAGTAGGCAAAAGCTGCTAGTACAATCACCATCGTCAAAGACACAGCAATCGTGTGGTACTGGTCATAAGCGGTTCTGACGTTTTCATTCAAAAACATCCAGACATTTGGCATGTTCGCCGTAATTCGTTTAAATGTATCCAACTGGGTTGTATAGACCGTAATCGGGTCTAACAAGTTTCGACCAAACAAAAAGCTTGGAATCGAAACGACATACGACACAGCAGGAATAATCAAAAAGTTCCAAATTGAAAAATTGCGTTTCAACAAGTAAATCAAAAAGACAAATGGGAAGACAAAGATTGCTTGTAACTTAAAAGCTAGAGCAAATCCCAACATCACAAAAGCAGCCAAGTTTCTTTCTTTCCAAAGGTATGCCAGGCCTAGAACCACAAAGGCTGAATAGATGGCATCAGCTTGGCCCCAAAAAGCAGAGTTCAAGATAACAGTTGGCAATAATAACGTTCCCGCATAACCATAGACAAAATACTTATATTTGTTTGTATCAGCTAGTGTATAAGCAAACCAACCAATTCCAATTGCCGTCAAGAAATCAAAAACAACGGAAAACAATTTAAAAGCCGTTACAGCTGGAATATGCAAATTAACCGCTAGGATAATAAACTGCTGGTACAAAATATTATAGTTACCGACCGGGGTATGTAATGCCTTAAGCGGACCCATTGCCCGAATTTGGTCATACCAAACTGTTAGGCAGGCCCGCATATCACCACTAATTTCGGCCCAACCGGCCAATCTTAGCAAGATGGCAATTAGAGTAATCCAGGCAATTTCTTTCCACAGCCGGTTTTCCTTCAAACCATTCGTAAAATTTTTAATTGATGCCTTTGTCATTTTTTGACTCTTTCTCTAATAAATAATCAACCATTCATATTCTTGGTTTCACTAAAGGATATCTCGCCTGCGCAAAATATCAATTTGGTCACCAAAAAATTATATCACAATCAGGCCCATAAATTAGCCTGATAGGTATTAGGCGTCAGTTTTCTTTCTATAGTTAATCTTATCAACCAATATGCCAAATAATGAAACCGCCACCGTAAGCACCGAAACCATAAATAAGAAGTAATTTCTGGAGCTATCAGCCTGTAATTTAACAAGATGGCTCCCACTCAACTTAATCTTCACTTGGTTATTCGATTGACTCTTAACAGTTTTTCCATCAACTGTAATCTTATACTTAAAGCCATCGTACATAACCGCTGGCAATGTGATCACTTGGTTTCGACCTGCATTCACCTTGTAAGTTACGGAATCAGCAGTTCGTTTCCCCTCCGAATAATAACCAACACTAACATCTTTCATTGACTCACCGTAAATCCGGCCAGTCTTTTTGGACTTAGGTAAGTAATCCCGTGAACTTGGTGTATTCTTCAAAACGTATTCATAGTTTTTAGCTGTTAAATAAATATGACGGTCAACATTAATATAAGTCCGGTGGGTTTGGTAAAAGCCAAAGACAGAAAAAAGAATGATTAGAATTTCAATCAATAAAATCCTATTAAAGTTAATTTTAGTCAACCGGTCTTGAGCAAAGTAAATAACGGCGGCAACCGCCAACATCAGAACAATAATTAATTCCAACCGACCCAAGAATTGAATCACAGCAACCGGTGTGTGAAGCAACTTATCCCACGGTAACCAATTAAATAGTAAGGCAGTAATGATATCTGCCCCATACAGCCAGCTCTTCCATTTTGCCTTCTTGCTAGTTCTAAATGCCACGACAGTTAAAATAACCTGCAAGGCAAACAGTGGCAGGCCATAGGTCCAGACTGGGCGCTCATTCAAGTTGTTTCGAATCAGCGAAGTCAAAAAGAGGTCAGGGTCAATTGTCCGTAAAACAGAATAAGGACCAACGAAGTTGGAATGAATTGATAAAATTACAATATTAAATAGTGAATAGGCACCAATTAATGCAGCCACTAGTGCAGCCTTCGCCATCTCGATAATCTTTTTTGCAGTCACCTGCTTCCGGTATAACTGAACCAATTCGTAAATCACAGCAAAAATCACGGCCATCAACAAAGATAAGACGTGACTATTAGCCAGCATTCCCATCCCAAGTCCAAGAATCCAGAAACCGTTTTTCTGATTTCGCTGAATACGGGTCAAGCCGAGTAGCACAAGCGGCATCCAGGCGAAGCCAAGTGCTTCGCCAACTGCTGTTCTGGTATACAAGTCAATAAAGTGAAAGTTATTAAACTCGTAAATAATCACACCCAACCAAACAACGTATTGATTAGTTGAGAATTCTTCCATCAACTTCTTGGCATTAAGCATTGTTAAGCAGTTCAAAATAAAAAAGCCAACGGCTAATCCAATAAATTGGTCCTTAACTAGTAGCTGCGGAATGATAAAAATCAATCCTGAAACCCATGGGTACATCGCATTAATCGCAACACCGGGTTGACTGTTACTAGGAGCATATATGAAATTGAATAACGATGGTAAGTGGCCAGCCTTAATTGAGGACTCAACACTGGCAAAGCGGTCTAAATGAAAAGCCCCATCAAGAGAAAGGTTATAGTATTTTCCAATAAAGGCTGGGCTGATAGCAATGATGGCCAAAATCGCAATCAAAAGAGTATTGATAATTATGGTTTTCCTTTGAATATTAAACATATCAGATTCCTAATTTCATATATAGTGAACTCCCTACTTGAACTTCTTCCTTCACTTAAATAGAGATTTACTACAATATTTCAATAAAACAAAAATATCTATCCGTTTTCTACTGCAGACAGAATAAAATCCATAAACTAAAAATTACCAATCAAACTATTTTGTTAACAAAATAAATTTAGGTAATTTTGGAATCAAGCTCATTAGATAGACAACCATATAAGTGATAACGAGCACCAATATGGTTAGCAAAAAAGTATCTTTTAAACCAGGCAAACTCCTAAAATGTCTATGTATTTCATTCAAAATAGGATAGTGAACAATATAGACACCATAAGTTAGGGCAGCAATTTTTCGAGTTGACTTGTCACTAAAACTTCCAGTTGGAAACTCAACTTGCTCAAACATTTTTTTAATTAGAAAACCAAATCCTGTCCCTAAAACGAAAATTGGAGCAAAGTCATACCATAGCCCATTAATGAATACAGTTTTCGGAACAGAAGTAAATAGATAGATGGTAATTATAATAAAAAACGCACAAATCATTAACACATTTTTAAAATTATAAGTGTCATAAAAGCTACCAATCAAAATCATCGTCATCATCACAAAAACTAACGACCAAGAACCGCTCATATTCCATCCAAAAGGTACATATTGGTTATGTGATTCCACAGCAATTGTTGTTCCAATTGAAAGCATGAACGTTCCAAATCCAAAAATCATAATTGTATACTTTCTGAATAAAGACTTCATAACAGCAATTACTGGAATCATCGCATAAATTATCGGTAATATTTGAATATACCAGAAATTGGGTAAGGGGTTTTGCTCAAAAATCAGTGTTCTAAACAGTGTAATACGTGTATGATCATTAAAGCGATAAAAAGCATAAATTGACATTAAAATAGTCCAGAATAAAGACGAATAAATAATTTTAATTAAATTGTTTTTTTTGAATTTTTTTAAATATTCCTGTGTATAATGTCGATTTAGCATTAAATACCCAGTTAATGCTAAAAAGATGGGAACGCCTAGTCGGCCAACAAACTCTAAAATCGCATATTTCGTAGTTCCATTCACATTAATATTTTCATTTACATGGCACAAGATAACTAAAATAATTCCTATAATTCGTGCAAAATCTACCCAATATAAATGTTTTCGACTCATTTTTCTTCCTTTTTTAGCATTCATTTACATATAAAAAACATTAATACACTATTTTGCATTAATGTTTTCATTATATCAGTCTTTCTCTAATAGATTATCTTGAATAATAAACCGTGGTCGCTTTTTCGTTTCATTAAATACCTTGCCTAAGTACTCACCAATAACAGATAACCCGATTAATTGAATACCGCCCAAGAACCAAATTGAAACCATTAATGATGGCCAACCCGTTACCGTATGACCAAAAGTATGCTCTATAATTGTATACACACCCATTCCAAATGAGACTAGTGTGGTCGTGATGCCTAAAAATAAGACAAAATGAATTGGAACAATTGAAAACGACGAAATACCATCCCAAGCTAAGCCAAGCATTTTACGAAGTGGATATTTTGACTCTCCTTGCTCTCGCTCTTTTCTTTCATAATAAACAACTGTGCTGGGAAAACCAATCTTAGGTACAATACCTCGTAAAAATAGGTTTCGTTCTTCGTACTTTAAAAGTTCATCAACTGCACGTCCAGAAGTTAAACGAAAATCGGCAGCATCGGGAACCATCTCTACCCCAATTTTGTTCATGATTTTATAGAAGGCTTCAGCCGTCCAACGTTTAAACCTAGTATCAGTCTTACGAGCACTACGTGCACCATAAACAATATCATATCCATTATTGAAGGCATCAATCATCTTTGGAATCGCATTAACATCATCTTGAAGATCAGCATCAATAGTGATGAATACGTCAGCATGTTTACGTGACGCTGTTAATCCACCGATTACAGCATTTTGATGACCAAAATTGCGACTAAAGTTAACACCATAAATTGAAGAATTCTTCTTAGAGATTTCCTCAATCAATGACCACGTCCTATCCTTTGAACCATCATTCACTACCACAATTTTACTGTCTTTAGCTACTTGATGATTATCAACCATTTCCCTCAAAACATCATCTAAAATTGTTAAAGATTTTGGTAATGATTCTTCCTCATTATATGCTGGTACAATGATTGCTAATTGTTTCAAAATTTCGATCCTCCAGCTACTTATATCTATATAATTATAGCAAATTGTGTCGTTAAAAGTGAGGTAAAACAAAAAGATTAACACAAGAAATATCCTGATGTTAATCTTCAAGCTTACAAAAATTAGTAATTAAATCCTGTCTGAGCAGTCGCCTTATATTTAGTTCCTGTAGTTGTCAAAGATCCCTGATCGAGAACATAATTTTGCTCTAACTTTGTTTTATTGCCTTTAATTTTCAAAACAAAACTTGGCGCTAAGGTACGACTATCTTCGAATGATGTAATAATAAATTTATCATCTTTAATTTTATCAGGTTTCACGACTAGATAAGAATAAGTATAATCTGAATCAGTACTATTAATGTCACTAGCAAGAACTAAACCATTCCCATTAAGTGGCTTATAATGACCATTAATTCCATCACTTGAAACATAACCCAAAAGAATTGTCTTATAGTTCGTCTTAGTACTTGATCCATATAATCGATCACTGAAAGTACAAGTAAACAAATACCATTTTCCTTTATATTTAAAGACATCCGGTCTTTCTAGCATGTCACTAGTTGAATTTGCTGTTAACATCGGTTTCATAACTTTTTTAACAGTGAAATCTTTATTGAGTTCGAGTCTACCAATAGTTGCATTGGCTAGGTATGTTCGATTATACATATCAGAGTTTGTATTATTTAAAATACCTTTTTTAGCTTTTTGATAAATACTGAAACTACCAAAATACATTGGATTTTTAAGATTATTCAATCCTTGGTATCCATAGTTCGTTCCTGTGTTTCCCATAAATATTAAATAATAATGCCCATGGTCTACAACAAAATGTGGATCTCGCATTCCAAAAGAATCGGTAATATTACCTCTGCTTACTGCTTGTTGCCATTTTTGGTATACTTTTCCATCTCCAACAAAAATCGTTTTATTATCAGTATTTTTATTATGATCAATTACAAGACCAGAATTCCAATCATTACCAGATTTTGCAACAACAGAAATTTTAGCTGTAGTCAAAGCTTGTGATTGATTGTTGTCTAAAATAGCATTAGTATAAAACAATCGTAGTGATGTATCATTTTTATTAATTAAAGTAGTTGATCCAGACCATTCACCCATCATTTTTGAAAGATAAATGTCCTTTTCTTTGATACTTTGACCTTCACCAAAGGTATTAAAAACGTTACCCAAATATTGCCAAGAACTAATATCCGTCTGTTTATCAGAAATTTTTTGAGCATACAATCCAATTTTACAAATCGTATTATCGCTACGTACACCAATAGAAGTCAACCCCATTGTTAATCTATAACCGTGATAATTGGCTACTGAACCATCGGAATTAGTAACCGGCCAAGAGTCCCAAACAATAACTTTTTCATATTTGCCAGTTTTAGAATCATATTCCACCCCACTAGGAACATCCGAAAGCAGCTGCTTTTCTTTAAATTTGGGGGCATGATAGCTAGTATTATTCTTTAACGTAGCTTTAATAGAATTGACGTTTTTCCATGTAAGTCGTGTAATTCCAATTTGATTAATTCTATTTTGAATGCCATTACGATGTTTATAACCATACATGCTACCTATTATCGTTATAAAAATTAAGATAAAAGTAATTATTTTGATAATCTTTTTCATATTAATAGATATATTTATTTTTTATTTATTTGCTCAGCAAATTCAACGATGGGATTAAACTCCTTACCAGCCTTCATTCCCTTTTTCATAACAGCAAGCTTTTCAGCCTTACGATCCGTCTTAGACAATTTAATTTGCCAATATTCTGCCATTGTACGCAACCGAGCCCGGTTCTTACGATACCAACCACGTTTACGGATGTAATAACCTTTGTTTCGATATGAATAAAAATAACGTTGTGTTCGTTCAGGCCCGTCATTCAACAAACTTGAACCAACGTTAGCCCCCATCTTATGGGTAACCTTAGCACTCGGAACAAAATACCCAGGCTCCACCCGGCCTGCACGTTCCGTATACTCGATATCATCACCCCAGATAAAGAAATCAGTAATCGGTAAGCCAATCTTAGCAACAATTTCACGCTTTATCAGCAAAGAAACAAAGGTTGCGTTTTGCAACTGAATTGGTTCTGTTTGATCTTCTGGAATGAGCTTTAAGCGGTTCATTGGCGCAGGTTGGTTCATCTTAGCACGATGACCATCAATCCAACGAACATCGGATGCTAAGAAACCAAAGTTTTTCTTGTCATCAGCAAATGATAATAGGTTTTCTAAAGTATCAGGATGAGTAACCGTGTCATCATCCATCAGCCAAACAAAGTCATCATCTGTATGTTCCATAAAATAACGGATTCCTCGGTTAAAGCCACCGGCACCACCAAGGTTTTCTTCCAAACGGACATAGTCAATCTGGTCACCAAGTGATTCTAAGTACTCTTTTGTGTCTTCCTGACTGGCGTTATCTACAATAATAATATGGTTAACAGGACTTTTTTGTCCTTGTAAGCTAGCAATAACTTCTTTAAGAAGTTCTAAGCGATTATAAGTCACTACAACCGCCGATACTTTTTGCTTCATTTTTTAATCCTTATCCTTATTTTTCCGATTATAAAAAGTGAAAATTCTAATAGTTGATAATATAATAGCTAATACTGTAGTCCAGAATGGTATTTCATTTTTTGAACTAGTTGCTTTCACAGAAACTGTATGTTCACCTTCTGGTACAAAAACCTGCACCTGATTAATCGATGCACTTTCAGAAGCTTTTCCATCTATTTTGATTGAATATTTAAAATGATCATACATAACGGTATTGAATGAAACTAATTGTGATTTTGAAGTCTTTACCTGATATTTGATGGCATCAGACTTTCGATACATTTCACTAATTTTAACCGTCTTATTATCATTACCTTCCAATTGCACCTTACCTGTCTTTTTAGAAATTGGTAAGAATTCACCAAAACTGTACCTAGTTTGTAAAATACTATTGTAATTTTCCTTTGTCACAATATCATGATAAGTTTGGGGGCCTATATAATGAACGTGAACTTGGTATGCCCCAACCAAAGAAAATAAACAAACGGATACTGCTATCAACAATATTTTTTTTGTATTGACTATTTTTTGTTGATTAAAGTATAAGACTGCTGCAATTGACAAGAATAAAACAATAAACAAGTTTGCTCTTTGTAAGAACTGAATCAAAGATAAAGAGGTTTTTTCAAGCTTAAACCATGGCCACCAATTTAAAATTCCAATAGTTAATAGGTCTGCAATAATTAACCAAGGATGCCATTTCGATTTTTTGGATTCTTTAAACAAAAATATTGTTAATACAATTTGTACGAGCAGCATTGGTAAACCATAAGCCCAATACCCTTTTTCGCCCATATCATTCTGAATAAATGATGTAACAAAAACCACGGGGTCTACTGCCAATAAATAGTGAGCTGGTTCCGCAATCTTAGCATTAGCATAAATAATTATAATATTATATAAGGAATAAAATCCAACGAGTAATGAAATAATCCCAGCATAAACAATTTTTTTAATTTTTTTAAAATTAATTTGGCCCTTAACAAATTCATATATTTCAAAAACAATGATAAACACAAAAGACATTAATAGTGTCAATACATGACTATTAGCAATTAAGCCCATTCCTAGTCCTAATAACCACGCACCTGATTTTTTCTCACTATGAATCTGTATTAAGCCCACAGCAACCAATGGAAGCCAAGCATATGCAAAAGACTCACCAAAATCAGAACGAGAATATAAATCAATTAAGTGGTAATTATTAAATTCATAAAGAATAATCCCGAGCCATACAAGAATATGCTTATTGGTCAATTCTTTCATTAAGATTCGTGCATTAAACATCGTAATCATATTTAAAATTACAAATCCAAATGCCAAAGAAATAATGGGATCGTTAATAACAAATCGGGGTAAAACAAAAATCAGTCCCGGAAACCATGGATATAGCCCATTTATTGCAGCTCCAGGTTCACTATTACTAGGTGCATATCCAAAATTAAATAAAGAAGGCAAATGACCCGCTTTCAGTGCTTCAAAAATATTTTCAAAACGGTCCAAATGATTAAATCCATCAGATGAAGAATTGTAATAATGGCCAGTAAAAGCTGGTAAAACTGCAACTACCGACAATATAAATATGAATAATAAATCGATAAATATACTTTGGTTCATTTTAAAAGAACGAAATGACCTACTTTTCATCATTTTTCCTTCCATAACTCAATATTCCTATCATACTCAATGATATAAACAATAGATGCAAAACAACATAAACATAAATATTAATCCATGTATCTTGGTGAATGTCAGAAAAGGCAAATATAAAGTTTTCTCCTTTTTTCAAATGATTATTCTCACTAATATCTGGACCTTGAATAATTGTTGTCCCTAGATTTTGTACTGCAGGAGTTTTAAAGGAATAATAAGACGAGTTCTTAATCTTAATTACATAATTACCAGAAGGATAACGACTATCAAAACTCATCATTCTATTGCTTATTTTCAAATTCCATTTTTGTTGACTATCGGTATTGATCAATTCCAATTTCAAGCTATTGGCTTGCTTGGCTGTTAGCCCAGAAAAATCCAAAGAAAAATTATTAGCAGCACCTGTCAATTTAAAAATCTTACTACTATACTCTGCATGTGGTTTTAATTTTACTAATTCAGAATTATTTTCTGAGTACATAGTAAATCCAGAGTCATAAACAGCACCATAATACGTAGTTTTTTGTTGAGAGTGCCCAAAAGAAAAGAAAAAACTTAATATCAACAATGAAATTGATACTGCGGATATACTTTTTATTGAAACTGGTAAATACTTTTTAACAAAGGAAGTATCATTATTATAGAAATAATAAAGTCCAATTGCTGTAAAAATTAATAAAAATGGAATTAATGGTAATGCATAACGTTCGCGTACTTCCCAAAAGAAAATATGGAAAACAAAAAAACCTACAAAACTCAGTGCGGAAAACAAAATGACCTCAAAATGTTTTTCGGCTAGTTTATTCACATTTTTGAAAGAAACATAACTACCAACAATCGCAAAGAATATAATCAAGAGATAGAATGGTTGAAATAAATTTCCAACCGATTCAATAAAATAACGTGATTGCCATTCAGAAGACAATAACGGTGAACGGATTTGTAGTCGACCCATATCCTGATTCGCATAGGCTATAGAAAACATAAACGCTTCTTTTTTGACAAGATGAACTGCAATGCCTTTAATTCCAAGTTCTTTCAAACGATGAAACAACTCAGTAGTAATTTTTTCTGATCGTTCTTTTTTAGGTAAATTTTGATACAAACCCGAGTCAGCTTGTTCTATTTCTCCGTGAGTATTGGGGTTCCAGGACATATTCACATATCTAATGGCTGGCGTCACTAACTGTGGGTCACTTGTAAATCCCTCGTGTTTCTGAACTGATGAAAATAATATTGAAGAGCCAATAACACAGACTATCCCAGTTGCAATAAGAACAAATTTAATTGTAAAATGATATTTTCTGCTAAATAAAATTGTAAGTAAAAGAGCTATTAAAACAATTGCAGCATTCTGTCTAATTGAAACAGCTAACGCCATTACAAGAAACATCACAAGGAAATTGAATATTTCTTTTTTCTTTTCTTGAGCGGTCAATATATTAACAAAAAGTCCAATAACGACCATAATTAATGCAATTGAAAATACATCATTATATGGAAAAAGAACAAACATAAACCATGGTGTATAGAATAAACTTAATAGCAGAAAAATTTTTGAAAATTTATTATTGATTCTCTTTAAACAACTAAATAAAAATAAAATTCCCGCATCTAAAGTAATCATTTGAATCCATGGTATTAAAGTAAGAAATCCACTATTTATACCAAATAATTTCAGCGCTTTAAATATATATTCCCAACACAATACAACATTGACATTGTTTGGATATACATAAAAATAATGGTACCAATTATGATTACCGTCAGTTAATCTTCCAGCCATAGTAATGACATATCCAGTGTCAGTATATATTGGCCGATAAAATTTGATTAAGAATACAAGTTGAATAATAAACGCTGTTATAATCAAAATAATTGTAAATATTTTCCAATTAATCTTATTATTTTTAATCAAACTACTTGCAAAAACGAATAGTGCCGTTGCAGCCCCCAATCTATATAGAAAGGGTAAAAAGGCCGTTTGTGAACCCTTAACTCCACCAAGAGGAAATAAAATACTTGCGGTAAAAAATATTGATCCTAAACTAGCCAACAATATAATTAAAACTATTTTTTCAATACGTATATTTTTCATGATTTACATTCTTATTTTTCTTCTTTTTTTATATAAATGGGTCGTCTTTTTGTTTCCATAAACACTGCTGCCAAATATCGACCAATAATGCCAAGACTCAACATTTGTAATCCACCAATAAAAAGCATAATCGTGACCATTGATGGCCAACCGTTAACAGCAGCCTTGTACAACATCGAACGAATCACAATAAAAAATCCGGCAACTATTGAACTTCCAAAAGAAAAAAGCCCAATAAATGTCACAATCGTTAATGGCATCGTTGAGAAAGATACAATCCCTTCTATAGCGTATTTAAATAATGACCAAAATGACCACGAAGTATTGCCAGCAACACGCTCTCGGTTTTCAAATGGAATATACTTAGTTCGGAAACCTACCCAAGTGAATATTCCCTTTGAAAACCGTTGACTTTCAGAAAGTGACAAAATTGATTCAACCATTTGTCGACTCATGACTCGGTAATCACGGGCACCATCAACCAAGTGCGTTTGAGAAACCTTATTCATCCATTTATAGAACTGTTCAGAGAACCATGAACGAAGCTTGGCTTCACCCTTTCGATCAGCCCGGCGGGTTCCCACAGCATCATACTCACCACTTTGGACACCTGCAAGCATCTTAGGCAGTAATTCAGGTGGGTCTTGCAAATCAACATCCATTACGGCAACATAGTCACCGTCAGCGGATTGTAGGCCAGCATAAAGACCGGCTTCTTTACCAAAATTACGAGAAAAAGCAACGTAATGAACGTTTTTATCTTTTCCAGCTAAATTTCGCAAAATTGATAGTGTTTTATCAGTCGACCCATCATCAATAAAATGATAATGAACCGCAGCACTTAATTGGTCATCAATTTTTTGAATTGCATCATAAAAGATTTGAATAGTATCTTGTTCATTATGAACCGGTACTACTAAAGAAAGTACGCTTGGTTGATTAGAATCTTGCACTGTTCTTCTCCCTCATACATATGTATGATATCGAATTAACGTAACAATCCGATATCCTAAATTTCACTTTACCTCATCATGCGCAAAGTTAAAGTCATCATCCACCCCGAATTCTTGGCGGACAGTGTTCAAAGCATCGTTAAAGACTTGGTCCATATCAAAGTAACGGTACTTACCCAAACGACCACCGAATAGCACTTCAGGAGCTTCATCATGGGCTGCCTTCACGTATTGCTTGTACAGTTCCGTGTTCTTTTCGTCGTTAACTGGGTAGTAAGCTTCCTTCGTCCGGTCCCAGTTTTGTGGGTATTCACGCGTGATGATGGTCTTGCCTTCATCAGCTAAGCCATCAAAGTGACGCCATTCCATTTGACGGGTAAATGGTGTTTCAGCATCCGTATAGTTAATCACAGCGTTACCTTGGTAGTTGTCAGTATCAAGGGTTTCGTGTTCGAAACGAACTGACCGGTATTCCAATTCACCGAACTTGTAGTCAAAGAATTGGTCAATCATACCAGTATAAACAATCTTTGAGAATTCAGCCATGAATTCATCTTTGTGATCAAAAAAGTCCGTATCAGTCAAAACATCAATCAAACCATTTGACCTGTCAACCATATTTTCAAAGATTTGGGTATAACCGCCAACTGGGATTCCCTGATAACGATGATTAAAGTAGTTATTATCATAGATAAAACGAACCGGTAAACGCTTGATAATAAAGGCTGGCAATTCAGTCGCCTTACGACCCCACTGCTTTTCAGTGTAGCCCTTAATCAAGGCTTCATAGATATCAGTACCAATCAAAGAAATTGCTTGTTCTTCCAAGTTCCGTGGTTGACGGTCACCCAATTCCTTCAAGGCAGCAGCCTTTTGTTCTTCAATCTTGGCCTTTGCTTCTGCAGGAGTCTTAGTTCCCCACATTTGGTAGAACGTATTCATGTTAAATGGCAGGTTAAAGAGCTTACCATTGTAGTTAGCAACCACTTGGTTTTGGAAACCATTGAATTCGGCAAAGTTTCGGACATAATCCCAAACTTCTTTGTTATCAGTGTGGAAGATATGGGCACCAAAATCGTGCACCGTAATACCATTTTCAGTGTGGGTATGGGTGTTTCCACCAACAAAGCCACGCTTTTCAACAACCAATGAGCACTTGCCGCGCTTAGCTGCTTCATAGGCGAAGGTCATCCCAAAGGGACCAGCACCAACGATTAAGTAGTCATAATTTTTTGTATTAAATTTATTTGCCATTAGAAATGTACCTTTTTCTTAGAGTTTGGTAAAAACTTCCGCTTTAAGAACTGAGTCCCCTTGTCCAACCAGTTCGTCTTTTCCAGACTAATTACTGGCAAGTCTTGATAAGAATAATTACGTGTGTGAAGCCATGTATCCATTAGCCTCTCTGACAAGAAGCCAAAGACGCGAGCATCTTGTCCGTGTAAGATGGACAAGTCTGTTTGTTCCTCAACCTTTTCCAATACGCCAAAAACAAATGTGGCATAGTCATCAAAGGCTTCTTTTTTCATAATAAACATGTTAAAAAGATGGGCCTTAGTTGATTGTTCCATTTGTTGAAAGGCTGGATAAAAGTCAGGGAAATCATTCTGAATCACCGTTGCCATCGTCTCATATGGTTGATGAGCATGGGCATGAAGGTAGTGATTCTTCTGATTTTCAATGAAGTAATTGCGCTGCTTTGGTAGCAAAACATCATTGCTTTCAAGTAACTTAGCTAAAGTCTCTCGGTCAATCCGGTTAGATAAATCATGACCACCTTTCTTACCGAAGTAACGGCGGTAATGTACTAAACCAACAACCTCTTCATCAGAGTTTTGCCACATCCAATAAATCCCGGTTAACTCATTAAAGTTGGGATTCTTATCTGAAATATTTTTCCCCTGGTCATCATGTTGGTAGCCAGCCGGAATTTGGTCTCGCAAGACCGAACCAACCATTAATGGTTGATAAAGGTTATCTTGTGGCATTTCGTACGGTTTATGAGTTGCAATATAAACTTTCATCGTTTCAACTCCTCTTCCAAGCGCATCACGTGCTTCCGGTAGAAGAAGAACATGAGAAGGTAGGGCCATAGATAGACACGGATAATAAAAATGGAAGAAAATGCTACCAAAACAATCATCGAAATAAAGGCAACATGCAAAGTTCGTGACCATGTTTTATCAATTTCAGTTTCTGAAAGTTTCATCAAGCGGTCCTGTACTAAGAAGGTCCGCATAATTAATCGACCTAACAAAAAGAATGCAGGAACCATGATTACCAAACCAAACGAGGCCATCCAACCCAAAAATTCAGATAGTATTGGGAAACCGTGTTGCGAATATATTTGCTGAAATTCGAAATTATTAGCAGATGACATCGGAAAATTTTGAATCGTATAATATGATGTAAACCCTGTTCCAACACCAATCAATGGGTGGCCAATAAAGGTGAGAGCTAAAGCTATAGTTCCACCCCAACGATTATCAGTCCCTTGCTTTGCAAAAAGGAATTGGTTCAAAATGCTTTGAATTGCATGTACTTCAAAATATCCAAACGTTAAGGCTAACATTCCAAATATAGCTATCCAGAAAATCGATTTTCGTAAGCCTCCGCGAGACCAAAGAAACCAAAGAATGTAAGCAACGATAGCAGCTAAGATTCCAGTCGTTGTTTTAGCAAGTAACAATATTACTAATATACTGAAAACAAACAGCGTATTCAATTTTACATTTCGATTTTTTTCAGAAAAACGGCTCCAAATTTGATAACCAGAAACCGTTAGGCCAATTAAAATTGGCAGATAAGTCACACTTAACATGTTAGCTAAGTAGGAGGCCTCCGGTTCAAAACCATTCACTCGGTGAAGTGTTGTGGCGTAAGAACCATTAGCATAGAAATTATAGCCAGCATACGACTTCCAATGACTCTCAAACAGTCTAGCTAAGAGATCAACATATCCGGTAAATCCATGAACTTTTAAGGTCACAAATATCTGTGGAATAATAACTAACAGTAAGTAAAACATCAATCCGATTAAGCCAGATTTAATAAACCGTTTTTCATCTTTTTCGTCTAGCACAGTTACCTGCAAAACTGCCCAAGCGATATAAACCGCGACTGTCCATCCCGCTAATGTGACTGGTGAATGAATTAATCCCCAAGTGACTTGACTTTCCCCAACGCTCATATAAGAACCAAGCATCGCAATCAGCTGGATCACCCAAAAAAACAAAGCATAAATAATTGCTTTGTTTGATGGTATGATCGATTTTACACGATTTGGATACCGAAATAGCTGGATTAGAATCAGCATTACAAAGAACGGAAATGCTACCATCGTCATTGGCTCAGCTAATGAATATGTGTACATTTTTGAGAAAAATGTAATTGGGAGAAGAAAATTAACCATATCTCCTAAATCATCCTTGCTTCTTTGCTAATCGATAGTTAGAACGGATGCCTGAAATTAAAATAACGAAAACAGACAAAACGAATCCAAACAGTGCACCGAAGACTGTTAACTTTTTTGCATTCTTTAATGCAGAACGAGTAACATCAGAACCAGTGGCCTTTGATAATACATCAGGCTGGCCCATATCAGAGTATAACGTTGGTCCCACCTTAGCAAAGACTTCCGCATAAATATTAGCCAAAGTCTTAGCACGATAAGTATTTTCACCTGACGCTTGGAAGGTAATCATCAACGTATCAGTTGGATTTTGAATTTTAACGGCAGAATTAATCTCTGACTTAGATAAGTTAAATGGTAATTCAGACTTTACTTCAGAAACAATCGCATCATCTTGAGCAACCTTTTCATAAGTTGAAACAGTTGCTTTATCAGCAAGTACTCGCGAATTAGGATCGCGGACACCCGTATTATCTTTAGCAATAATCACCGAGCGGCTTGCTGAATAATTTGTAATCACTTTACCAGATTTTGCGTATGTAAAACCAGCTCCCGCAAAAACAACTGTCAGTAAAACAATAAGCCATGCATACTTCCAAAAGCGTTTCATCAAATCAGTAAATGAAAATTCCATTTTTTTCTCCTAAATAATTTTTTTAAAAGGCGCCATCGCCCTTAAAAATCGCAATAACAGTTTGGAACATAATTTTAAAATCTAATCCCAAATTAGCTTCATCGACATAACCGAGCTCAATCTCTGCTCGTTCCGGATAGCCAATATTCGAACGTCCTGAAGCTTGCCACTGGCCAAACACACCCGGCTTAACCGATAAAAACTTATCGATCCGGTCTTGGTTCCCATATTCAATCAATTCACTTTCGACAACAGGTCGTGGACCGATAATTGACATATTACCGATTAACGTATTTACGAATTGGGGTAATTCATCTAACGAGGTTCTTCTCAGCAGTGCTCCTATTTTGGTAATACGCGGATCTTCTTCAGTCGGTAGTTTATAACCATTATCGACAAATTTTTGATAAAGTGCTTCATTAGACCTTAAAATCTCATCAGCATTATCAACCATTGATTGAAACTTATAAATTTTAAACTTTTTACCATACCGTCCAACTCGCTCTTGCGAATAAAAAATATGGCTCGTCCCTTTATGAGTCTTAATAATAATTGCAATGATTAGAAAGACCGGCGATAGGATTACCATCGCAATTACAGATACAACGATATCTAAAATTCTTTTGGGAAGGTGATAAAACAGAAACTGTTTCAATACCCCATCCTCCAATTACTTATAAATTTGGTGCACAACGCTTAATTATACCAGATATTGACTACGAACGGAACAATTCTCCCTGTAATAGCCTTTTTAACAACGGAGCTTGCAAAATCAGCAAGGCCAACAGGTAAATAACAATACCAGCTAACATTTCAACCAGAGTACTCTTAATACTAATCCCATGCGTTCCTGCAAAGTAACGGACAGCAAGAAACATTAAGAAACCGGCAAGCAGGTACCGCCAAACACCCTGGAAATGGGCCCAGACATTCATATCTTTGCGCGTCACAACTAGCTGGTAAGCGATAACAGCAAGTTCAGATACGCCAGTTGCAAAGGCCGCTCCATCAACGCTCCATAGATGGATAAAGACAAGGTTCAATACAATATTAACAATCGCCCCAAATGAAACTGACCAAGTAAAGTCATGTAGCCGTTTTGTTGGCACCAAATACTGGTTTCCAATCACATCCGACCAGCCGATAAAGACAATAATTGGCGCCAATAGACTCAAAACGGAACCAACTTCCGTCCAAGATGGGCCCAAGAACCAAATCATTGCCGTTGGGCCAACCCCGGCAATTCCGAATGCCAATGGGATAGCAATTGCAGATACAAAGTCCATCGAAGCATGAATCGACTTTTTCATTTGGTCATGTTCACCAGCAGCGTAGTGAGCTGACATCCGTGGTAGCATCACGATTCCAACAGAAGTCACCAAGGCCAAGCAGACTTTCACGATTTTATCAGCATTATCGTAAATTCCTGAACTGGCCGTTGCTCCCGTAATAAAGGGCAACATCGTTTTGTTCAACTGTAGGTAAATCTGAGTAAAGATGGTTGGCAAAAACATCAGCATAATTGGATGCCAATGCCCTTTCAGGTCCAGATTTTTAAACTTAGGTAATCGGAACTTACCAATCAAGTACAACCACATTGACAAGTTTCCAAAGACTTGCGAAAGAGCTAGAAGCAAAATATAAGCGCCAATGTCCGTTGGCCGCTTCACCAAGAGAAAAATCATTACGGTCATCAATAGCTTAATCGTCATGTTCCGTAAGACCGTCTTCTTGAAGTCTTCCATTCCCATAAAGTACCAAGAAATATCAAAGATACCGGAAAAGATAACCCATATTTGGTACCAGAGATATAACTGATTTTCGTGGATACGGTGGTTTAAGTCACCACCAAGGTAGATAAAACAGATATAAAGGGCGATTGCAACAAAGCCGGCCAAAAAGTGCAAAATCTGAATTTCCCAGAACTTCTTTTGCCGTAATTCTTCATTCTCTCGAACGTAGGCAATTTCACGTGAACCGTAAGTTACAATCCCTAAACTAGCAATTAATAGGAAGTAAGTAACCAATGAGTTCGTCCATGAAGCAATTCCTACACCATTCTTGCCAAGGACACGGGCTAAGTACGGCAAAGTAATCAATGGCGTAATAATATTCAGCAGCTGGTAAGCTGCGTTGTAAAGGTAATTTTTAGCGACTTGCATTATTTCATTCCTAAAATTCTTGATAGAAATATTTTACTACACATTCATATCTTATTAAATAAAGAATCAGTCTCACTAGCGAATAACATATCATAAAGTAATTTAATTCGAACTCAAAATAAAAAACCACAGGAAACGTTAGAATAATTCTAAAAATCAAGAATCATCAATTCTGTTTAGCCCATGATTTTATTTTTTACCACTAATAGTTCACAAATTATTAGAAGAATGTTTTGATTTTAATAAATAAAATGAATTCCCCGATGTTTAATTTGAACTCACTATCTGTCCAGAATTAACATCAAAATTATAAGTTTTTCCATTTATGATTTGTTTACCATAAAGCATGTAACCATTATTAACATCATAATATACAGTTCCTTGCGGCAACTGTTGGAAACCATACTTCATAGCCCCTGTATTTGAGTCAAACAAATACCAATGTCCTTGATCATATTGTTGACCATAAAGCATATAACCACTATTACGATCGTACAAAACCCATTTATTCTGATCGGCTAAGTATACACGTCCGTACTGCATAGCCCCGGTATTAGGGTCAAAATAATACCAATTACCCTGATCATATTGTTGACCGTAAAGCATATAGCCACTATTACGATCGTACAAAACCCATTTATTCTGATCGGCTAAGTATACACGTCCGTACTGCATAGCCCCGGTATTAGGGTCAAAATAATACCAATTACCCTGATCATATTGTTGACCGTAAAGCATTGCACCAGTAGTTCGATCGTACAAAACCCATTTTTTATCAGCTGCTATATATTGTCGTCCATATTGAACAGATCCATTATTACTATCTAATAAGTATGATTTACCATCTATTGTCTGTTGACCATATTGCATCGTTCCATCTGACGCATAGTAAACTGTTCGCCAATCTATCTTTTGGAATCCAGTTTGCATCACACCATTATTAAATAAGTACCATTTTCCGTTTATTTGTTGTTCACCATTTAATAGATTTCCATCACTACCATATCGAATTGGTTGTGAATTTACAGTTTGCAATACCCCTTCCGTGTCAAATAGATACGTTTTACCATCAATTACTTGTTGTCCAGTTAAATATTCACCGGAATTCAAATCAAAATAATAAGTTTTTCCATTAATTGTCTGTAATCCGTATTTCATTGTCCCAGTATTAATATCATAATACACGGTTCCTTGTGGAAGTTTTTGGAATCCATACTGCATTGCTCCAGTTTTTTCATCAAATAAATACCAATTACCTTGATCATATTGTTGACCATAAAGCATTGCACCAGTAGTTCGATCGTACAAAACCCATTTTTTATCAGCTGCTATATATTGTCGTCCATATTGAACAGATCCATTATTACTATCTAATAAGTATGATTTACCATCTATTGTCTGTTGACCATATTGCATCGTTCCATCTGACGCATAGTAAACTGTTCGCCAATCTATCTTTTGGAATCCAGTTTGCATGCTTCCATTATTTGGATCAAAGTAATACCATTTACCGTTAAATTTTTGCTCACCTATATAGTAATTACCTGAATTTTTATCAAAATAATAAGTTTTACTATTTATTGTTTGCCATCCATAAAGCATGTAACCACTATTAGCATCATAATATACAGTTCCTTGTGGCAGCTTCTGGAACCCATATTGCATAGCACCCGTATTAGGATCAAATAAATACCAGTTACCTTGATCATACTGTTGACCGTATAACATATAGCCACTATTACGATCGTACAAAACCCATTTATTCTGATCAGCTAAATATTGACGTCCATACTGCATGGCTCCTGTGTTTATATCAAAATAATACCAGTTACCTTGATCATACTGCTGGCCGTATAACATATAGCCACTATTACGATCGTACAAAACCCATTTATTCTGATCAGCTAAATGTATTCGCCCATACTGCATAGCGCCCGTATTAGGATCGAAGTCATACCAATGGCCTTCATCATATTGTTGACCGTACAGCATTGCACCAGTAGTTCGATCATACAAAACCCACTTATTTTGGTCAGCAATATATTGACGACCATAGAGTTTTTGTCCGGTAGTTGAATCAATCAAATACCATTTACCATCAATTTGCGTCTGATAAGTAGGATCTGATGTCGCCATCCCACTATAATCAATTGAAACATCAAAAGTACCACTGACGCCCCAGAAACCAGCATTAGAAGACCATTGCCACATACCAAATTGAGTATTCCATAAACTATTAGAAGATGGGGTGTATGGATACTGGGCCATCCAAATTTTTTTATTTCCAACAAAAGAAGCATCAAGACCAGTGGAGTTATAATACGAGATAAACGTATATAATCCAGTATTCGTAAAGCCTCGAGAATGCAACTGATTATCAAATGCTCGAGAACTAGAAGAAACAATACTATTGCCAGTTCCACTAGCCTCCAAGTCATTTACCATCAAGCTACCGGTAGACAGCCCCAGTGAATTAGCATAGTCTGCAAAATTATTTGCCTCAGCCTGTGCACTTGATGAATCAGTGTAACGAGAGAAATGGTATCCCGCTACTCGCAATCCAACCGACTTCGCATTATTAATCTGACTCGAAGCATAAGGGTTTCGGTAACTGGTCCCTTCAGTCAATTTAACAATAATGGTCTTAACCCCATTATTCTTCATGATTTGATAATCATTAGTTGAGATGTAACCGTTATTTGACGAAACATCAACGACATCCATCCGAGGAATACCTGAATCTCCGCCATTAACACGGGCAATACTATCAGCACTAATGCCAGAGGCAGAAAATGATACTATTCCCATCATTGATATAACAATTGTAAATAAAAATACTTGTTTAAATTTCATGATTAGTCTAATCAGTCCTATGAATGATAATTTGCTTTTGCGTAATTAACAGGGGATATTCCTTGTTGTGAAGCTTCTGTAATGATTTTTTGAATATCACTTGGTGCCCACTCGTTAGCAGGCAAACCAGCTTGCTCTAACTCGTTAGTAACCATTGTAATATCATCTGAGGTTACGGACTGGCCACTAACAGTTTTGTTTGGGTCGTAACTTGCAGAGTTCTTTGAATTAACACCACTAACACTTGAAACAGATGCAATATAAGCACTAGAACCAGTATTAGCCGCGTTTGTAGAAGACGCCCCTGTAGAAGACGTGCTAGTTGAGGTTAACTTCCTTGATGTCGAATTCGAAGAATCATTATGGACAATCAAATAGTACCCACCAACTGCAACAATAGCAACTAGCAACGTCCCAAGCAATATTCCTATTTTTTTCATATTTATTTCTCCCTGGTTACTATGAATAATCAGATTGTTATTTACAATTTGTGCTCCAACTATCTATTGTACAAGATTTCATATAGATTACCACATTTAAAAGACATCTTAATACTTTTTTTGACTTTATTAAATTATGTTCGTTATAAAAAAGAAACACTTGTTCAAAAATATGAACAAGTGTTTCTAAATTAGCTTTATTAAAGATTACTTAAACAAATTCTTATACTTATACGTACTCATTTCCGGTGCATCCGTAATATATTCTGAATAGGTACTTTTTCCACCATTTTCAGCATACAAAGAAGTAGACCCCTTTTCCGTCGAAGACTTCTTCAACCGACTAACAGTGCTCTTAACCGAATAGTTATAAGACTTAGCCTTAATCTTTTCAAAATCGGTTGGATAGTAAAACCGCAACAGGTTCCGCTCATTCAGTTTATCAGAAACACCTAATTTCTTTTCAGCCTTCTTTTCGTCAGCCTTAACTTGCTTCTTTTGAGTTGCCGAAAGCTTTGTTATTTCTTTACCATTCTTCACATTCCAAATCTTTTTAGAAATCGAAGACAGTGTTGGCGTCACCCAATCCCCATTTCGCATCACCACTAATTGTGAACGAGTTGGAGATAACAAATCTTGTCCCAATTGAAGATAACGGTTGGTTGAAATTCCAAGCAAGTGCTCAATTGTTGGTGCAATATCAATTTCACCACCATAGGTATGGTTAATCCCGCCATTGGTCATGCCAGGAATATGGATTATAAATGGTACCTTTTGCAGGTTTTGAGTATCCAAATCCGTCCATGAACCCTTCTTATTAGTGGCCTTGGCCAGAGCTTGGTATTCAGTACTGGTAATACCATAATGGTCGCCATACAAGACCACCATTGTATTATCATACAATCCGGACTTCTTTAGGTAAGTAAAGAACTCCTTGACCGCTTCATCCAAGTAATGATTGGTAATAAAGTAATTATCAACTACTTGACTACCAGAATTACTGGTCTTAAAGCTTGAGTCTTGGTCTTCTTTAGCCAGCGTATAAGGAACGTGGTTAGTAACTGTCAAATACTTAACATAGAATGGTTGCTGCAACCGTTCCAAATATGGGATTGACTGCTTAAAGAGTAACTTATCCTTCAAACCATAGGTAGCAACATTATTCTTAGAATTATCAAAATAATCAGAAGAAATGAAGTTTTGATAGCCCATGTTTTTATAAACATTATTACGGTTATAAAAAAGTGGGTTATTGGCATGAAAGACCGCTGAGGAATACCCTGCCCGTTGGTTCAAAATGGCAGGCAAGGCTTGGAAGACCTGGCTTGACCCCAATTGGGTAAAGAGTGATCCCTGTGACAAACCAAAGGTTGAAGTATCAAATAAGTTTTCAGCATCAGAAGTCCGGCCTTGACCAACCTCATTATATAAGTTATCAAAAGAAATCGAACTATTACTGTGGTAAAGGGAATTTAAGAACGGCGTTACTTCTTGTCCATTAATCTTCAAATCAATCGAAGATAACTGGAACGATTCAAGGTGAATTACGATGACGTTCTTCCCCTTCGCCTTACCATAATAAGACATGTTCAAACCGGTCTGATTATCCTTAACATATTGTTCAACGCCATTAAGATCTTTGGAGCTAGCATGGCGGCGTTTTTCATTCAACTGATGAGAGTTATAGGCATCAACGCCTAAAAATGGGAAAAGTCCAATATTACGAACAACATACTCGCGGTTAAAGGAACGACCATATGACTTAGGACGGTGAATAAATGAAATAGAAAAACTCAAAAGAAATAATCCAAGGCCCACAACCATCCATTTAGTAATACTTGGCCACTTTACTTGGAATTCTTCATTATGACGAGTAAGCCAAATACCAACCACTAAAGTAAAAAAATCAAAGAAATAAACAACATCATGGTGGTTAAAAACAATTGCTTGGGCCAGTTCACCCTGTTGACCACCAGCAGAAGAATATAAAATTGTATTAATCGTCAAAAAATCAGAAAAACTACGGTAATACAAAATAAAGGCATACAAAAAGAATGATAGTACCAATTGGCATGCTATTAACGTTCCATAAAAAAGTTTTCTTCTTTTTACAAATAATGGAATTGCAAAGAAAATCATCAAAAAGCTTAATGGTGTGACCAACAAGATTAAGTATTGAAGAATGTTATCTGTGTGTAAAGCATTAAATTCTTTCCAATAGGCCACATCTGTCTTCAGCCAAAATAAAATTACAGTTAGGGCATATAACTGTAATTTTTGGTTTCCTTGTCGAATACGAACCAAGGAATTTGTATAAAAGTTTGTTAATTGTTTCCGAATGTCCATTATTTAATAATATAATAGTCGACATAGATTATCAATCGCTCTATCACGCTTTTTAATAGACTTTTATAATAAAAAATCCAACTATTTCCATAGTTGAATTTTCATCTTAATAATTTTTAATTACTTTGTGGAATACCTAAACTATAATTCCAAGTTTGAACAGGTGTTTTATCATAAATATCCATCTCATATGGCAAATAATATTGCTGACCATTATCGATGACTGCTGAGCCATGGAACAACGTTTTGAACAAGCTAATCTGTTGGTACATTCCAACAGTTATCGGCTCATCGCCAGTATTTTCCAAAGTCACTTTAACTTTACCGGCCTTAAGATGATTTTGGTAAATGTACTGACCATTTTGAGCAATAAATTCATCACGACCATTTAACAGAACTTTCAAATTCGAACTAGGTTGGATATTCACTTTCAATATATCAATATCTTGTGGAACTGGCAAAGTAAAACTTACCTTTTTCTCTATAGAAATCGATCCCTGAATATTAATGCGAACAGGGTATTCCATATTACCAAAAGCAGTACTCATGATTTGACGACTACCTTGCAACACCAATGACAACACGATAACCGTTAGTACACCAAGGCCAATTAAATGTGACGTATTTTTAAAGACACCAAGGAACTCCAAAATTTTATTTTGCAATGTAACCTTAAAATCGACAGCGCTCAAAATAATTAACGGATAAAGCAACGGCAAGAAGTACCGTGGTTCCACTTCCCATAACACGGTATGAAAGAATGTTAAAGCAATGCTTGCCACCAATATAATTAGAAAGAATATTTTTTGACCTTCGTTAAATGAATTATCAAAATCCCTAATTTTAAAAAGCAAATTCAACATGGCCAACCCCAAAACCGTTGTAGCCATAATACTCAATAAAGTGTTCAACATTGATTGGTGTTTCAGATAGAAACTTGGTGCTTTTTCATAACCTGACATATACCGGCCATAGCCAAAAAGTGGTGTACCTAAAAGCATTTGGGCCTTTGCCAAAAATAAATTAAAAAGCCCTCCAGTTCCAAGTGTTTTGATCCGGTATTTAATTGATTCTTTAATCAACCCAGGATTATTATCAATAACACTTTGGCGAGCATTATTATCATCATTCAAATTATAAGAACCACTTCCCTCAGAATAGAAGGTACCATTACCATTGATAGGGTCCAATCCCATATTAACCCATTGTGTAACGGGTAAAGCCATTGTTTTCATTTGTTTCGTGTCAAAACTATGCTTCTGAGTAAAATGATTCAAATTCATCGTTGAAAAGGCCACGCCAAGTATTAAAGCGACCGCAACTAATACTAACTTTTTAGTGTTTTTATATTTCCAAACTGCCGACACAACAGCCACAAGCATCACTGCTGGTAACAAAATGACCATATTAGCCTTAACCGTATACAAAAGGCTAAAAGTGAATAAAAGTATTAGCAGAGCAATTGCATTTAACCAACGTTTACTCGACGTAATAATTATTGCAACAAGGTACAGACAGGTTGACATCAAAAACATTGACACCGTATCTGTATAAACAACCATATCTGGATAAAGATACATCACCGGATAACTCATTAGAATCGTTGCGGTAATTAATAATGACTTATTTGTCCGATTTAACTGCCAAACCGTCAACAACGAAAATAATGAAACACCCGCTAACATCAAAAACATAAATACTCTTAAGGTTAGTTGAATTGAAAGTCCTAATTGAATTCCAATCCACATAACTTTGCTCAACAAAATAGTAAAAAACACTACCTGTGGATAAACATAAAAATACTCTTCACCAACTGTATGCCAATTATAATTTCCATGCAGCAATTCCGTCGCTTTTATTTGAACATTCAGTGGGTCCGACACATCGTTAATTTGAAAATTCAAAGCGACATAAAGTAATAAAGAGATATTGATAGCAATGAAAACTACCGTAAAAAACAATTGAATCCTTTTATCTTTAAGAAATTGGAACCCTATTCCTCTCCAATTTTTTAGGAAATATACGAATACCATCAACAATAAAATCACAATCGTATTTGTTAATTTTTGGCTCATTAGCTGGGATAAAATAAAAACAATCAAAAAAGCCGAAAAAATAAATTGAAAAGTTCGTTTTAAAAACATGTATATCTTCTCTCCTAAAATAAGGTATACAACCATTATTAAAAATACAAAATAAGTAATATTATATCAAATTAATTATAGGTTATTTGTAAGCAATAAAAAAAGCACCCTAACAAGAGTGCTTTCTAAACTAAATCTATTTCCCCACAATCATATCCAACATCCCCGTCGCCACCGTCAGGTAAACCAAGAGAGATATCCAGTCACAGATGGTCGTGACCAGTGGGCTATTAATAACGGCTGGATCAACCTGGAACTTGGCCAGGGCAACCGGCACTAGGTTTGCTAGGCTAGAAGCCAAAACAATTGCCAGAGCAACTGATATGGCCAAAACCAAGGATAAGTCCTGGCTCCCCAGCCAGACCCAGCTAACCCCACCAAGGATCAGGCCAGCTACCAAGGCCAGCACACAGGCGGACAAAACCGCTGAAGTGAAGTTCTTCAAGACTGTTTTTTCAGACCCAGCGCCGACCTGGCGGACAGCCAGGGCGAGCGACTGAGTGGCGGCGTTCCCGGCAGTGCCGGCCACCACCGTGATAAAGGCCGCCAAGACTGGGGCCTCGCGGATGGTATGTTCGAAGGCCATTACTAAGGCGGCAGTGGTCAAGCCCAGAACTAGCAAGGTGACCAACCACGGCACCCGCTTCAAAGCGGAATGCCAGGCCGAATCATCGGTTTCCGAAACATCCACGGCGGCCAGGCCGGAATAATCTTCCACCGCTTCCTCATCAATCACATCAACAATGTCATCGACGGTGATAATCCCAAGCAGGTGTCGGTCCTTCACGTTATCAATCACTGGAATCGAATAGAAGTTGTAATCGGCGACGACCTGGGCGACCTGTTCCTGGTCATCGGCGGAATTAACCGAAATCACCCGGGTATTGGTAATTGAATCAATCGCCATCTCATCCGGGTGGGTCAATAGGTCACGCAGGGAAACAATGCCGACCAAGCGGTGAGCCTCATCGACGACGTAGACATAGATAATTGACTCGGCTTCTTCGGCCTGCTTTTTGACCTGAGCCAAAACGTCTTTAACCTTTTCACCGGCAGTGACAGCCAAGTACTCAGTTGCCATCAAAGCCCCGGCGGTCTCATCCCCATACTGGGTCAACTTTTTAATTTCACCAGCATGGTCATCGGGCAGGAGTTCCAGGTACTGGTCGGCCTGGTCCTTGGTCATCGCCTGGAACAGGTCGGTTTCGTTATCGGCAAACATCTCCTCTAAGACATCAGCCCCCTTTTGGGTTGGCAGTTCTTGGAGTAAGTCGACCTGGTCTTCTTCTTCGATTTCCAGGTTGTCAAAGACCGTGGCTAAGGTTTCGTCATCCATCACCCGCCAGGCAACCTCGCGGATATGGACGGGCAATTCGGCGTAGACCTGGCCCATTTCAAAGTCGTGCAAGGCCGTAAAGGCCGACATGAACTCGTCGTCTTGGCCGTTTTCTAACAGGTCGGTCAATGATTGGACGGCCTGGTTAATTTGCTGTTCATGGTCTAATTCCATGGTTCTTCCTTTCAAATCAAGTTTGGATTTGGCACCTAAGTCGTAAAACGACAAGACCTAATCCTCAATCTCCTTCAAAGCCTGCAAGTCTTCTGGCAAATCCGTCTGCAAGTGGCGGTAATCTTCAATAAAGGGGTCGTAGAAGGTCATCTGGTAGGCATGCAAGGCCTGGCGCTTCAGACTGTACCAGAGTGGTCCACCATAGAGGTCATCCCCCACCAACGGAAAGCCAATGTGAGCAAAATGAACTCGGATTTGATGGGTCCGGCCGGTGTGAAGCTGGACCTTGACCCGGGTCATTGGCTGGTCAGCGTTATTGGTGTACCGGTGTTCGACCCAGTATTCGGTCTTGGATGGCTTACCATCTGGTGTGACCGTCCGCTTGATAAAGTCTCCTTCCAAGCGGCCAATTGGCTCTTCGATCATCCCGTGGTCGTCTGGCAAGTGGCCCGACACATAGGCAGTATAGAACTTTTCAACCGAGTGGTCTTGAAGCTGCTGGTCCAAAACGGCATGGGCGAAGCGGTGCTTAGCCAGCAAGACAATCCCGGACGTATCGCGGTCCAACCGTGTTACTACGTGAGGGACCAAGTCCTCGGCCTCTTGGTCAATCAAGTGACCTTTAACCCGGTTCACCAGGGTATGTAAGCGGTCAGCATGACCCGGGACGGTCGTAACCCCATAGGGCTTATCTACTGCCAAAAAGTGGTCGTCTTCATAAATAATATCAAGTGGGGTAAAGTCAGGGGTGACCAAGTCATTGCCCTCTTCAACCGGCATAATAATCGTGACCACGTCGCCAGCTTTAACGTAATCAGAAGTATAAACCTGGTGGTCGTTCACTAAGATTGCCCCACCATTATGCTTCATCTGGGAAAACATCCGGTGCGAAACACCGTGTCCCTGCAGGAAGGTCCGGACCTTGCGGTCTTCGTCCCCCTCGTATGTCCATGAAAATTTCATTAATATCTTGGCTAGTGGCCCTTAGCCTTCACCTAGGCGCTGCTTCAATCAGGCCCCTTTGGCAAATGCAAGCCCACCAGTCTTCCCTTCTACTTGTTCAAATTCGATCGTTTTACTTTAAAAATCAGCGTCCGCCGGTGACAGCCAGCGGTACGGGACTGAGGTCTGACCAGGTCAGCCACCAGTCCTCAGGGCCAAGCCCTAGTCATCCCGCTTTTCACCCGTTTCTGAAATAAAGGCCTGTTGGACCCGGGTCCAAAAATCAACGTGGCGGTAAGAATCGAAGTGGACTTCTTTCTTGGCCACCTCAAATTCAACCTCAACCACGTCTTCAGCCAGGATTTCCAGTTGGTCGCAGGTCATCAAGAATGAATCCCGCTTGGGCTTGACCGTGATTTTTTCACCGGCCGGCACAATCAACGGTGACCCCAGAGTCCGGAAGACCCGGTTGTTAATCGAAGCAATCTCTGACATCTGAATCGCCTTCAAAGATGGGTGTAAGACTGCTCCGCCATTGGCCTTGTTATAGGCAGTTGACCCGGTTGGGGTCGAAATGGCAACCCCATCGCCCCGGAACCCTTCAAAGAGGTGGTCACCGAGGTAGATGTCGGCCACCAGAGTTCCCACCGGCTGCTTAATCGTCGCTTCGTTTAAGGCCAGGTACTCCTTGCGAGTTCCATCCTTGGCCACCGTCGTAAACTTTAACAGCGGGTAAGAGACGGTTTGGCCAGACCCCTTGCAGAGACTATCAACCAGGTCGTCAACTTCGGAACCCAGCCAGTCGGTATAAAAGCCTAAGTGGCCAGTGTGAAGTCCGATAAACCGCCGGTCGTCTTTGCCCTCAATATAGTGGTGGAAGGCCCCCAGTAAGGTTCCATCCCCACCGACCGAAATCACGAGGTCCGGATTAATTTGGTCGATTTCAAAGCCCTTTTGGGCCAACTTTTCTTCTAATTGGGCCACAATCGCAAGCGATTGGTCCTGGTCATTGTGGTATAAAGCGACTTTCATTAAAGAATAAAACTCCCTTGTCCTTTGTAAGAAAAGCCGGGCACAAACCCGGCTTCGTCAATATCTTTTAATCTTGGGCCTTAATCTCAGCCACCCGCTGTTCGAGCGAGAAGGTTTGCTCTGAGATTTCGGTTAACTCTGCAGCCATTTCTGCTGAAATTTCGCCGTGCTTATAGCGTAAGTCGTGCTCAATCGTTGACCAGAAGTTCATGGCTAAGGTCCGGATTTGGATTTCGGCCAAGACCTTGTGCTCACCTTCCAGCATCTGAACCGGGTATTCAATCACCATGTGGTATGACCGGTAACCGGAAGGCTTGGCGTTCATCACATAGTCCCGTTCTTCGACAATTGTAAAGTCGGTCCGCTTCCGCAATAACTCGACCACCTTGTAAATATCGTCGATATACTTGGTCATGATTCGTAGACCAGCAATGTCTTGCAAATCAAGGGCCAACCGGTCTTCGTGGAGGTGGCGGCGGACAATCTTTTCTTCAATTGAAGCCTGGGACTTCACCCGGCTGGTCACATATTCAACTGGGCTGGGCTTGCCAGACTGTGAATAGTGGCTACTTAAGTGGTCTAACTTAACTTGTAGCTCTGCGACGGCTTGGGTATAAGGCTTAAAAAAGCTTTCCCATTCCATGACGGACTCCCCCTTTAATGTTGGTCAAAAATGACCAAAGTTCTCTTTTATTTTACCATAATTTCAACCATGTCCTAGCAAATTCGACGAAAAAACAACCGGACAATTTTTGCCCGGTTGTTAATTAATTTGCTAAATTTTAAAATGAATTACTTCTTCATTTCGGCCAATTCGCCCTTCTTAGCCAATGAAGCGGCACCAATAACACCGGCATCATTACCAAGTTCTGCCAACTTCACCACAGTTGAAGTCCGAACAGTTGGGAAGGCGAATTCGTTCCAGTTCTTTTCCACGCGTTGGCGCAAGAATTCACCGGCAGCGGCCACCCCACCACCGATAACGATGGCTGATGGGTTTAAGATATTTGAAATTGAAGCAGCGGCGTAACCCAAGTAGTAAGCTAACTTGTCAACAGTTTCGTTGGCCAAGTAGTCACCATCTTTGGCAAGGTCGAAGATCAACTTTGAAGTCACTTCTTCGCCGTTAGCAATCATCTTCTTCAACCGTGATTCACCGACGTATTGTTCAGCGAAGTCTTGGGCCAAGTGGACCACCCCAGTAGCGGAAGCGTATTGTTCCAAGCAACCATGGTTCCCACAAGTACACAAGTAACCGTTTGGTTCCACAATCATGTGGCCGACTTCACCACCGGCACCAGCGATTCCGTGGATCAATTCGTGGTTGGCAACCAAGCCGCCACCAACACCAGTTCCCAAAGTGATGAAGGAAACGTCGGCATCGTTGTTACCGGCTCCCTTCCAAGCTTCACCCAAGGCAGCCACGTTGGCATCGTTATCAATCGTCAAAGGAAAGCCAGTTCCCTGTTCGATTGGTTCCTTAACAGCCACTTCATTGGCCCAACCGAGGTTGTAAGCCCCCTTAACAGTGCCGGCCGCGCGGTCAACTGTTCCAGGAGTACCCATTCCAATTCCGATTACCCGTTCTGGGTCTAATTGGTACAAGTGCAAGTGGTGGTTGATTGATTCGATGATGTCAGGAACAATATGGCTCCCGTCTTCCAACACGTTGGTCTGGATTGACCACTTTTGTTGGACTTCACCTTCATCAGTTAAGATTGCAAACTTGATGGTCGTTCCACCAAGGTCAACACCGATTAATTTATCTTTTGCCATATTGATTTGGTCCCTTCCGCATCCTTGGAAGAAAACCTTCCTCCTGTGTCTTAGATTACACTGTTATTTTAACAAAGTCTTGCACCGTTATGCAAGCGTTTACAAAAAATCAGCGAAATTCTTTTCATCCCCTGTCACACCAGGGTTTGTGCCTAATTTTACAAATACTACTTACAAATAAAATTAAACTAAGCTTGTGAATTCTGCAGTCCCTGACCACTAAAGTCACCGGTTAACTTGGCCTCATCTTCATGTTCCTTGGCCAAGATGGTTTTCATTGTTTTATAGTCTGCGTCTGACAAGACCTTGGCCTCATAAAGGTTATCAACCTCTAAGGCCGCCATTTCAATATCCCAAAGGCGTTTGCCAACATGGATAAAGACGTCATAGGTCTTTAAATACTGTAAAACATCGTAAAAGTTTTTCACTGTCAGTCTCCTTGCAAGTTGGGGTGAGGAAATGACCCGGTTAGGCCTGGCAAATTAACCAAGCACAATCTGAGTAAGACTCGTCCGCCCCGCTTGCCGCCATTATACGCCTGTTTTCTAGCAAGTAAAAGCGGCAATGACAACAAAGTTGACGGATAAAAACGGATTAATAACCAGTCACCTTGTCCATGTCAACGCCCTTTTGTTCATCAATTTCCAAAAGCCACTGACCAGATAACAAGACCAACTGGCCGTATTTGACGGTATAGTCTGGGTATTCTTGGTGGAGGGCCGTTTGGTACAAGCGGACCTGGCCGGCATAGCGCTTCTTTAATTTCGCCAACGTCTCCTTCAACCGTGGGCCTTGATTACGGGGGGCATAGTCGGTCTTGTAGTCAAAGAGGGTTAATTCTTTGGCGACATCATCAACGAAGTACCCGTCAATAATCCCGTGAATCAAAATGGGGGCGTTATCGTTTAAGTCCGGATAGACCTGGTTGGCAGGCACCAGCATAGCAAAGGTCGCCTCCCGGTGGAGGGTCTGGTTATGCCTGGCAATCTCTTGGGCAAAGTCAGACTGTAAGAAGGCCAAGACCTGGTCCAAATCAACCAAGTTAGCCACTTCCGGCAAAACCTTCCCCTGGTCAACCAAGTCGTCCAAGAGTTGCTGCAGGCTTTCAGCGGTTTGCAACTTAGTAAAGTCAACGAGTTGCATGACCAAGTGAGTTGCCGTTCCAACCGCTGTTGGGGCCGGCTTGGCCTGGTTATCCTCGGTAAAGGCTGGCATTGGCAGTTCATCAGTTGTCAAAACGTAGGCATTTTCATCTAGAACCTGACCAGTCGTATCACTGGCTTGATTGGTTGACTGACCTGATTGTCTTTCAGCCTGCTCACCCTGGGTGGTTTGCTGGTTATCACCGCCTTCTGGTCCTTGGTCAACCTTAGTTGCCCGCCCCTCATCATCCAAGACCAAGGCCGCTAACTGACTTTGGTCAGGGTCTTCAAAGAGGTGCTTAATTTCAGAAACCGACTGGTAGGCGGCCGTCTTGGTAGCCTGAGTACTTGGGTACTGGTAGGCCAGCTTTTGACCAACTAAGTCACCATCGACTTGGGCTGGTGCTGGCTTAACTGGGCCACGGAGTATCTCAGCATCGATGACGTTTTCCTGCCCACTAGCCGGTTGGTAATCAATCAAGCTTTCTGGGATAGGCAAAGTTTCTTCTTCCGGTACCACCTTCACCGTAATCTGGCTTTCTTTGGGTGTCTGTTCTGATGGAACCCGTGGCACATCGACATCTCCCAACCAGTCCGTTAAGACTGGCAGGTGCAAGCGAGCAAAGGCCATCACGACCCAGTCCAAGTAAGTTTTGGCCCGCAACCGCAGTTGCTGGTCTAAGAACTGGCCGGAAGTCTTCCGACTCAACTGGTAAAAGTCCTTCAAAGAAGTTTCCTTGTCGGTTTGATTTGGCACGGTGGCCAGCAGGTAGAGCTGCTGCTTGGCCCGGGTCAAGGCGACATACAAGAGCCGCATTTCTTCCGACCAGTTTTGCTTTTTAACTGCTTGCTTAACGATGTACTTGTCAAAGGTTGGCATTTTAACCTGGGCGTGGGGCTCTAAGTAATCAATCCCGACCCCAGCATCCTTTTGGACGACCATCGCTCCATTCATATCGGCTGAGTTGAACTCTTTGTCGATTTCAGCCAAGAAAACAATTGGGAATTCCAGCCCCTTCGACCCGTGGATCGTCATCATCGTCACGGCTTCTTCGGCTGATTCTTGGGGAACTTCACCAATTTTACGGCCGTTATTTTGAACTTCTTCAATATAGCGGACAAAGGCGTATAAGCCAGCCTGACCGTTGTCTTGGACCTCACCCGCCTTTTCGTACAGGGCGTGCAGGTTTGCCTGGCGCTGGGCCCCGGCTGGGAGGCCACCAACATAGTCTAACCAGCCAGTTTCTTGGTAAATTGACAAGACTAAGCCGATTAAGTCATTTTGCCGAGCAAACCGTTGCCACTTTTCAAACAAGGTTAAGACCCGGTTTCCACGGCCATCAGCTTTGGCAAAGGCCTGTAAGGCCGTATAAAAGTCGTGGTCTTGGTCAGCAATTCGGACTTCAGCCAAGAGGTTCTCATCAAATCCAAAGATTGGCGACCGCAAAACCGCTGCTAGCGGGATATCTTGGTGGGGGTTATCGACCACCTTCAATAGGTCTAAGGTCAAATAAACTTCCATCGCCTGGTAGTAGTCCCCGGCCCCGGTTGTTTGGACTGGGATATTGGCCTGGCCCATCAAGCGGACCATTTCAATAAAGCCAGTCTTTGACCGGGTCAAGACTGCCATGTCCGAATACTTAACCGGCCGCATCACTCCGGCCTTTTGGTCA
Source organism: Fructobacillus sp. ChS1-6f1-1-27 (assembly GCF_059579415.1). Lineage (NCBI taxonomy): Bacteria > Bacillati > Bacillota > Bacilli > Lactobacillales > Lactobacillaceae > Fructobacillus > Fructobacillus sp. ChS1-6f1-1-27. The sequence continues at coordinate 103,106 of NZ_JCAOER010000005.1, forward strand.
TAGACCTGGCCATTTTCGATTAAGTCCTGCATCTTCTGGACTAAGTAGTGGTATTGGCCAGACCGCTTTTCAACTTGTTGGGCCTCGTCTTCGTCACTACCTTCGGCAACTTGATCATTTGCATCGGGCTGCTGGCCACCCTTATCTTTAGCGGCTTTCTCGATAATATCCAATTCGAAAACAGGTGGCACTTGGTCTGGGTAAGAGGCCGCTGCAATCAACTTGGCCGAATCCTGGTAAGGAATATCACCCAAGTCTTGGTCCATCAGCTGGGTAAAGATTTGGTTCACAACGGTTGTCACATTATTTTCTGACCGGAAGTTTTCGGCCAGTTCGATTCGTTCATCGTTATTATCGTCTTTGGCAAAGTCAAAGTATTTACCAGTAAAAAGCGAGGGATCGGCCTGACGGAAGCCATAGATACTCTGCTTCACATCCCCCACCATGTACATATTGTGACCGTTAGACAGCTTCTTCAAGAAAGTTTCTTGCAGGCGGTTCACATCCTGGTACTCATCGACTAGGATTTCTTGGAACTGACTTTGGACCAAGTCACGGACATCTTCGTCTTCTAAGAGTTGCAAGGAGAACTGCTCAGCATCGGCAAAGTCCAGCAGGTTTTCACTCCGTTTTTTCTCGGCAAAGGCTGTCAAGAAGGCCTGGGTGACCTGGGCCAGCGTCTTAAGCATTTTCCGGCTTCGACTATTAACCAGTTGCCACTGGTCTTCTGACATAATAAAGAGTTCTTGGGCAATTTTAGTTAGTAGGCCAACCGACCCTGATTTGGCAAAGTAGTAGTTATAAGTCGCTTTGGCTTCGTCAAAAGCGGTCGCTAAATCAGCGTCGTCCTTAATCTTGCCCCGCTTTTGTTGGGGAAACTTTGGCTCAATCAGGCCCTTGACCAGTTTGGATAAGTCATCGAATTCTAAGCCATTTTCCACAGCGGTGACCGCCCCGGCTAGTGCTTCCTCGGTTTCCAAGAAGAACAAGTGGGTCTTACCGAGCTCTTCGACCCCTTCGATCGTGGTTGCTACCTGGCCAAAGGCTTCTTGGGCCTGGGTCAAAATCGCTAGCAAATTTGGCTTGACCACTGCTTGGAAGTCTTGCCGGTCAGCTAGCGCTGTCTGGCCATCGTCATCTTTGCCGAGACTCTTTAGCCAGTCATTCCCATCCGGCCGGGCCACGACAAAGTCAGCCAACTTCAAGATCTTTTCCACCAAGTCATCATCGTGGTTCGGGTTGGCAAAGTTGTTCACCAGGGCCAAAAAGGCTTGGTGGTCGGGGTGGTCCTGGTCATAATAATCGGCCAAAACACCCTGGACAACTTCTTGCTTGAGCAAAGCCACTTCGGCCTCATCGGCCAAAAGCCGGTAGCTGGGGTCCAAGCCTAGCTTGTAGTAATAGGTTTCAATCAGTTTCAAGGCGAAGGAATCAATTGTGGAAACGTTCGCCACTGGCAGCAAGGCCAACTGTTCGAGTAAGAACCGCTTTTGGGCCCCAGTGGCCTGCTGAATTTGCTCGTTAATCGCTACTTCCAGTCGTTCCTTCATTTCCGCCGCAGCCGCATTGGTAAAGGTCACAATCAAAAACTGGTCAACCCGGGTGCCAGCCAAGATTTTCTGGACCAACCGTTCAATCAACACCGTCGTCTTTCCGGACCCGGCTGAAGCAGCAACCAAGATATTGTGGCCAGCATGGCTAATCGCTTTTTGCTGGTTTTCTGTATAATTTCTTGCCATTAGTCCTGGTCCTCCTTTGTCACTTCAGCTGCCTTGGCCTGGTCTTGGAGTTTCTTTAAGACCTGCTTGCTATTGCCGTCATAAAGCCGGTACTGGTCGCCCAAGGCCTTATCAAAGCGAATCACATCAGTAAAGGCTGAGAACTGCAAGGCGGTTTTGACCGGCTTAATTGGAAAGTGGCCGGCCTTAATTTGCCCAGCAGCTTGTAATAAGAGCTTCTCGTTATGGGCCAGCAACAAGTTAAAGTCAGACTCTGAAACAGTGTCCGAAGTCGCTGCCAACGACCCGTTGGCGTTTTTCTTCAACTGGTAGAACTGGGCACTTTCCTTTTCAGACAAACGCTCAATTTCATCCAAGTAAGCTTCGTCAGCAATCGCCAAGCCCCGGTACTCGAAGTTTTGGTTATCCACCTGACCAGCCAACAAGTCGTCCACATCGCCCTTGAATTTTTCAAAGTCGGTCTTTTGCGGGTTGATTGGGGCAAAGAAGGCCCCGCCCACCTGACTAATGCCAAGCTTGCCAGCATTTTGCTGGGCCGCCTGCCAGTAAGTTAGCAACTGGAGTTGCAAGCCAGCATAGGCATCCGCGACCTTAAAGGTCTTGCCATTGGTCTTGTAATCAACCAAAGTCCCGTACTGGCCGGTTGCATCCTGGCGGTCCAACCGGTCAATCTTTCCGCGGACGGTGACCCTGTCATCCTTGTTTTTGAGGGTAAGAGCGGTCAAACCCTTGGCAGCAAAGCCAAAGGTCTTTTCAACTGCCCCTGGCGCACTTTGGTTAGTAGAGGCAGCCTTTTGCAAGTTCAGTAAGTCGTCTTTGGCCACCTGGCCTAAGTAGTCCGCAACCACCTGGCCATGGCCATCTTCAGCTAATTCGGCAAACTCTGGCCGTTGAACTAGGTTGGCTAACTCTTGGTCAACTAAGCGGTTAATTTGGACGATATCCAAGTCCCTGAGCGACTGGTGATTCTGGATTAAGTCCCCGACCACTTTTTCAAACAAATCGTGGTAGATAATCCCAGTCTTAGCCGCATCTAATTCGGCAGAAGGCCGTTCTTGTAAGGACAAGCCGTACTTCAAGAAGTACTCGTAGGGGTTCTTATAGTAAGTTTCAATCTGCGAAATCGACACCTGGAGTGGCAAATGAAAGAGCTGTCGGGCCAGTTCGGGCTTCACTTCGACTGCCTGGTTTTGGTAGCGACGGCTAGCTAAGACCCGGTCCGTCTGGTCTTTTAGGCCTGCACCAACCAAGGCCTGGTACATTGCCTGGAAGTCAGCACTATTTTGGTCGATTTCACTCATCTTCGCCAATTGTGACAGAGTCGCCTGGGCAGACCCTAGGTAGTTATCAGCCAAGTCGGCCAATGATTCTGGTCGACCCGTCACCTTGGCCACTTCAACGTCAAACCAATTTAGCAACCGGGCGTAATAAGGTGAGATTTCCTGCTGGTTGCCATCATGGTCTAAGAGTGGGTAAGACAGCGTCACTTTATCAGCCCCAGCCTGCAGGGCCCCGTAGAAGACCAAGTTTTCCTCAGCCATTTGTTCACCAGCACTGGGGCGGAGGTACCGCGGCGTTTCCTGGTCCGCCAAGGCTGGTTGGACCAGCAAGCGGTCCTGGTCGGTCAAGACCGTCTTATTCTTGGCCTGGGCCGGCAAGGCCGCCCGTGTTCCACCAATAAAGTAAACATTCTGATAGGACTGGCTTTGGACAATTCCTGCTTCTGAGACCGTCAATTGGTCCAACTGGTTGGGAATTCCGGTAAACTTTCCACCGGCAAAGCCAGCCTGCAAGGCGTTCAAAAAGACCTCTTTGTCAAAGGCCTGGTCCCCAGCCACCTGGACAACCTGGTCCAAAATATTGACAAAGAGTTGCCAAACTTCCATGACCTGCTGGGCTTTGACTAAGTCCCCAACTTCAATCAGTTGGTCCCGCTGTTGCAAGACGGCGGTCGTGACCTTGTATTTGTCAAAGAAGGTCAGTAAGAACCGAGCCCCATCAGTTAGCGTTTGAGCCTTTTCCAAACCGGCTTCTAAGTCAGCCAAGGCCTGGTGGGTAAAGCGCTTAATGGCCGTTAACCGCCGGTTGATTTTGGCATCGTGTTCAAACCGGGGTGATTCCTCATCAGCAGAAATTCCAAACAACTCAAATGAAATTGTATCGTCTTGCCAGACCCGCTTGGATGGGTGGTGACCTGCCAGGTAGTTATCGAGGTAGGCCACTGACTCGAAGTACTCGCTACTATCGACCAAGTCCCCCTCCACTTGTGGTCGCAAAAAGCCGGTCTTCAGGACCGTTAAAATTGTTTGGCTCAAAAAGAGTTGGTTACTAGGGCCAAGGAGTTTGGTCACTAATTCCACCAAGGGGTGGTTGCCCATTTTAATATCGTTATCTAAAAAGTAGGCCAGGTTAAACTGGGCCATCACCACCGGTAAGTGCTTAGAATAAGGACCCAGGTCCCGGGCTAAGACTAAAATATCACGGAGTTTCAAGTCCGGATCTTCCTGTAAGTCCTGGCGAATTCTGCGAGCAACTTCTTCTAGTTCCGTCACCGTGTTTCCAGCAACAAAGGCCTGTAAATTAGGCTTTACAGCTGGTTGGACACTGGGGTCCTGGTAAGAGCCCAGCTTCTCCCAGGCTGGTAGTAAGGCCCCCCGAGTATTTGCTTCGACCTTGACGTCCAAATTTGTTCCATCAACCAAGTCAACCTCGACCCCATGGGCCTGGGCCCACTGGGTCAGGGTCGCCACCGTTTTCAAGGGTTTTTCAAAAACGTCACCTGGTTGGACAGAACCCAGTCGGTCCTTTTGCCCAAGCATAGCCAAGGTCACGTCGGCTTTTTGCACTAATAAGTTCACAACGGCCCATTCACCAGCCGTAAAACCGGTAAAGCCCTCCATGAAAATCACCGTGTCAGTGAGGTCCAAGTCCTGACTTTGACTAGCAAAGAAAGGCAAAGCCTCCTGGGCTAAGATATATTGGTCAGCCAGGGCCTCATTAAAGGCGTCCGCGACAACCGCTAGGTCCCGGAGCTTTTGGCTTAACGTTTTAACTTGTAAGGGGGTGGCAGCTCCCGTTTCAGAAACCTGGTCTAAGATTGACAGCAAGTCCTGAGGCGTAATTTCTGCTCCGCGAAGTTCAGCTAACTGGGTCACCAAGGTCTGGACAAAGCCACGCTTGGCTTGCAGGCGGGCAAAGGTTGGCAAAAGGTCTTCATGGTCCTTTAGGATTTGTGAAACCAAGACAAAGAGACCGGCTTCCCCTAAGACGGGCGGCTGGATTTTTCCTTGGTCCTGTAGCAAACGCCAGGCTAGCCGGGTCAATGAATAAACCTGGATTTTGGACTGGGCGTAGGTATCGCTTTCGCCGAGCCCCTGCATTTGCCGGAGCCGGGCTAAGACATCAACTTCGCCGTCAAACTTGACGTGGTTGGGCACCACGTAAAAGACTTGTTTGGCTGGGTTATCAGCTAAAACCTGCTTAACTCGGTCAAGCAAGACTGCCCGGCTATCAACTTCTCCTGGATTCAAAATAATCGTGGCTGCCATGAAACTCTCCCTTAAATCGAATACCCTTATTATACAAAAAATTACTAATAAAAAAGAAAAGAAGTCCGACCGTAACTTGGCCAAACTTCAAAATAAAAAAGAACCCAGTGATGGGTTCTTTTTTCGTGTCAACGACGATCGTTTGACCGCTGCTGCATCAAATATTGGTAACGGGAATACCAGACATCAATGTACCCCTGTGAAAAGGGTCCCTCTTGGTTGTTGATCCAATCGACCAGGATTTTGACATGAGCCTTTAAAATCTGGTCAGTTTCCTTGGGGTAATGCCATTTTTTACTGTGGGCCGCATACTCGTCAGCATCGAGCAAGTGCTTTTCGCCATCCGGGAAGACCTTCACATCCAAGTCGTAATCAATGTACTTCAAGGCTTCCTTATCAAGGGTGTATGGCGAGGCCAAGTTACAGTAATAAGATATTCCGTTATCGCGGATCATGGCGATAATATTAAACCAGTACTTTTTATGAAAGTACACAATGGCCGGCTCCCTGGTCACCCAGCGCCGACCGTTATCCTCCGTCACTAAAGTATGGTCATTTAACCCAATGATCGCATTTTCACTAGTCTTCAACACCATCGTGTCGCGCCAAGTCCGATGCAACGAGCCATCATGCTTATAGCTTTTGATCGTGATGACATCCCCTTCACGTGGTCCGCGATTTGGCTTATCTACAATCATCACTCGTCCTACTTTTCTGACAAAAAATTCCTTTTCAATTATACCATATTTTAGAATTCTTAGTAAGGAGTGAAAGTGTTTTTCTACTAACAAATCAAAGACTAAAAATACCCGGGCGCTGCCGCACCTGAGCACTTAGCCTTAGTCTTCTAGCAAATGCAATTCGTTTAAGGCCTGGTCAATCACTTCGCCCCGGAAGCCCTTGACATAGAGGCTAGCCTTGACCTTATAGTACCGGTCTTTTGGGGTTAATTTTTGCTGGCGGCGGGCAATTTTTTCCGCCTGGCGGTTCGCATTTTCTTGTTCATCATCCGGATCTTGCTCGATTTGTAAGTCGTTGACTACCTGGGCGGCCAAGTCAAAGGAAAAGCCCTTTTGAGCTAAGGCTTGGGCCACCTTGCGCTGTAAAATCACCGTTGAATCGCGTTTGTGGGTCCGGGCCGCCTTCTCAGCTAGCTTGGTGGCCACTTCTAATTGGCTTTCCTCACTGTAGTCAACCAAGGCCGTTTCAATCACTTCCTCTTTCACCCCCGCCTGCTTTAAGTCTTGGGCAATCCCCCGGGGTCCCTTGGGGTTAAAGACCTGCTTGGTCGCCACATAGTGTTTGGCATAAACGGCATCATTCAAAAGCTCTTGGTCAACTAAGCGGTCAATCACCTGGTCAATGATGGTCGGATCGATTTCTTTTTGAATTAAGCGGTCTTTGACCTGCTTAACCGTCCGCAAGGCAGGCGATAGGTAATTCAAGGCAACCTTTAAGCCCTGGTCAACCAAGTCAGCCTCTTTAATGGCGGCAATCGTCTGGGCGTCTAATTCCCGCCCCTTCATCAAGCCAAACTTAGCTAAAACGTTTTCGGACACGCCAAAGGCAAACTTGCCATCTAATTCCAGATTGTAGCGGCCAGCCCGCTTTTGGGTGGCAATCCGCGTAATTTTTTTCATACCCTTATTTTACGAAGTCAGCTAAGAAATTACTAGGTTGAACTTCTTAAGAAAACAGTCTCATTTTCAATAAAAAGAGTATAATCAAACTAATTTAATAGGAGAAGTGAGGAATTTTTTTATGTCAATCAACCCTAAAGCTGCCCAAGATGTCTGGAAAGACATTGGACAATCTGTCCAATTTACGGTCTTGAAGTTCAAGGACCTGCCCCAGCCTGATTTGAAAGAGGCGATTGAAGACTTTGCCGACCGGTCACAAGCCATTATCCGCTCGTTACGGATTCGCGACGGTCAACCTGATGGGTCCCCATCAACATTAAAAGTAGCAATCGGTTTTTCAAATCATGCTTGGTCACTCTTGTTTCCAAATTCAAAGAAACCGAAAGAATTAGAAGACTTCACCGGTGTTAAAGGCCCCAAGTACGAAATGCCAGCGACCGAAGGCGACCTGTTCTTCCACATCCGGGCCAATAACCAAGCGGTCGTTGTTGAAGCTCAGACTCAGTTTATGAATTTCTTGAAAGATATCACCGAAGTGGTTGATTCAACCCAGGGCTTCCGTTACTTTGAAGGCCGGGCCATCATCGGCTTTATCGATGGGACCGAAGCCCCGGCCCCAGAAGACTCTGCCGACTATGCCATCATTGGCGACGAAGACGAAGACTTTATCAACGGGTCTTACGCCTTTGCCCAAAAGTGGCGACACAACATGGATTTCTGGAACAAGATGAAGACCGAGCACCAAGAAAAGGCCGTTGGCCGTGAAAAGTTCTCTGACCTCGAACTCGAAGACGAGGACAAGTACGAAAACGCCCACAATAAGGCTTCGCAATATAAGAAGGACGGCGAAGAGCAGAAGATTATTCGGATGAACGTCCCCTACTCAGACCCCGCCACCGGCAATACCGGGACTTACTTCATGGGCTATGCCCGCTACTGGAACGTAACCAAGGGCATGTTGCAAAACATGGTCGACCAGTCAGACTTCCTACTAACATTTTCAGAACTTTTATCCGGCCAATTATTCTTTATCCCTTCCCGGGATACCTTGGACCAGATTGCTGATGGTCAATTCGACTAAAATCTAATTAATTAAAAAAGCACCCATTAATGATATGAACCCCAAAATTAGGACATGTCATTGAGCGGCCTTGAGGACTGACACCCGATATTCAATCGGTGTCAGTC